>NZ_QOZT01000119.1:0-8947 GCF_003345135.1 Acidovorax sp. BoFeN1 | reverse complement strand
CACAGACACCGGGCCGACGGGGATGCCAATGCCAACGCCCCCACCCACCGCCCCGCAGCCAGCCAGCAAGGCGACCAGCGCCAGGGCCGTTGCGACACGGGGCATTGCGTGGGACACGGTCAGCATGGCCAGGCTTTGCGCAGTGCTGCTTACGCCAGCAGCGCATTCACCCGCTTGACGTAAGCGGCCGGGTCTTCCGGCAGGCCACCTTCGGCCAGCAGGGCCTGGTCAAACAGGATGTGGGCCAGGTCGTGGAAGTGCACGCTGCCGTCCAGCTTTTTCACCAGCGGGTGCTCGGCGTTCACCTCCAGCACGGGCTTGGTCTCGGGCGCCTGCTGGCCGGCCTGCTTGAGCATGCGGGCGAGCTGGGTGCTCATGCCGTCGTCCTGCACCACCAGGCATGCGGGTGAATCGACCAGGCGGGTGGTCACGCGCACGTCCTCGGCCTTGTCCTTGAGCGCTTCTTTCAGCTTGGCCAGCACGGGCTTGAAGGCCTCGGCGGCTTCTTCCGCCGCCTTCTTTTCGGCTTCGTCTTGCAGCTTGCCCAGGTCCACAGCGCCCTTGGCCACACTTTGCAGCGGGGTGCCGTCGAATTCGTGCAGGTAGTTCAGCGCCCACTCGTCCACGCGGTCGGTCATCAAGAGCACTTCGATGCCCTTCTTCTTGAAGACTTCGAGCTGCGGGCTGTTCTTGGCGGCGGCGAGCGTGTCGGCGGTGATGTAGTAAATCGCCTCCTGGCCCTCCTTCATGCGGGCCTTGTAGTCGGCAAAACTCACCGTCACGGCGTCGCTGGTGGTGCTGGCGAAGCGCAGCAGCTTGGCCAGGCGCTCGCGGTTACCGAAGTCTTCGCCCAGGCCTTCTTTCAGCACGGCGCCGAACTCGCCGTAGAACGCGGTGTACTTGCCTTCCTTGGCCTTGTCGTCGGCGTCTACCACATCGGTCACGCCATCGGCGCCTGCCGTGGTGTCGTGCTTGTCGTGTTTGGCCAGGTCTTCCAGCATGGAGAGCACGCGTTTGGTACTGCCCTCGCGGATGGCGCGCACGTCGCGGCTTTCCTGCAGCAGCTCGCGGCTCACGTTGAGCGGCAGGTCGCTCGAATCAATCACGCCCTTGACGAAGCGCAGGTAGCTGGGCATCAGCGCCTCGGCATCGTCCATGATGAACACGCGCTTGACGTAGAGCTTGATGCCCGCCTTCTTGTCGCGGTTCCACAGGTCAAACGGCGCCTTGGCGGGGATGTACAAGAGCTGCGTGTATTCGGTGTTGCCCTCGACGCGGTTGTGCGCCCAGGTCAACGGCGCCTCGTGGTCGTGGCTGATGGCCTTGTAGAACTCCTGGTACTGCTCGTCGGTGATGTCTTTCTTGGGGCGCGTCCACAGGGCGCTGGCCTTGTTCACCGTTTCCCATTCGCCGGTCTTGACCATGCCGCCGGGCTGGCGGCCACCGTTTTCGTCTCCGGGGTTGATGAGCTCGCCGTCTTTCCACTCTTCCTTTTCCATCAGGATGGGCAGGCTGATGTGGTCGGAGTATTTGGCGATGACCTGCTTGAGCTTCCAGGCGTTGAGGTATTCCTCTGCATCGTCGCGCAGGTGCAGGATGACGCTGGTGCCGCGCGCGGGGCGGGTGATGGTTTCCACCTCGAAATCGCCACTGCCGCCACTGGTCCAGCGCACGCCTTGCTCAGCCGGCAGGCCCGCGCGGCGCGATTCCACGGTGATCTTGTCGGCCACGATGAAGCCCGAGTAAAAACCCACGCCAAACTGGCCGATGAGCTGGGCATCCTGCTTCTGGTCGCCCGAGAGCTTGCCCATGAAGTCCTTGGTGCCGCTCTTGGCAATGGTCCCCAAGTGGTCGATGGCCTCCTGCTCGCTCATGCCGATGCCGTTGTCGGTGATGGTGAGCGTCTTGGCGGCCTTGTCGAAGGTGACGCGCACTTCCAGGTTGGGTGCGTCTTCGTACAGGGCGTTGTTGTTCAGCGCCTCGAAGCGCAGCTTGTCGCAGGCGTCCGACGCGTTGGAGACGAGCTCGCGCAGGAAGATTTCCTGGTTGGAATACAGCGAATGGGTGACCAGGTGCAGCAGCTGGGCAACTTCGGCCTGAAACGACAGGGTTTGTTTGCTCATGGTGGTTTTTCTCGGGTTGTAATCAATGAAATATGCGTGGCAGGGCTTGAACCTGCCCCTGCCAATACCGGCACGCGGCAGTTATGGGCGGGTTGCGGGGTTTCAAGGCCCTGGCCGATCGAAGCCCTGGGGTGAAAGGCTCTCCGCGCACGGGAGAGCCGTATTGGCCGGACGAAAAAGGCTCAGCCAGCGACCGTGATGCGCTGCACCAGGGCTTGCAGCACCTGATCGGCCTTGTCGTTGGGCACCTGGCAGTCGCCTGCGTCGGCATGCCCGTTGCCGCCAAACTCCAGCATCAGATTGCCCAGATGGGCATTGCTGCTGCGGTTCAGTATGGATTTTCCGGCTGCCAGCGCGGTGTTCTGCTTTTTCAAGCCCCACACCACCTGCACGGACACGGTGGCCTGCGGGAACAGCGCATACACCATGAAGCGGTTGGTCGCCCAGATGGTTTCTTCCTCGCGCATGTCCAGCACCACCAGCTTGTCGATGCAGATACCGCAATGCAGTATCTGCTCTCTGGCCTTGGTCGCGTGCTCTTTGTAGAGTGCCACGCGTTCCTGCACATCGGGCAGCGCCAGGATTTCGTCAATCGTATGGTCGCGGCAGTACTGGATGAGGTCCATCATCAGCGCGTAGTTGCTGATGCGAAACTCCTTGAAGCGGCCCAGGCCGGTGCGCGAATCCATGAGGTAGCTGAGCAGCACCCAGCCCTGGGGGCTGAGGATGTCCTCGCGGGTGTATTGGGCAGAATCCGCCTGGTCCACGGCAGCCATCATGTCGTCGGAAACCCGGGGGAAGGCCGCCTTGCCGCCGTAATGGTTGAAGATCACGCGCGCTGCCGATGGCGCGCTCGCATCAATGATGTGGTTGATATCACGCCGTCCGGCGTTGCTGACGGTTTCGGACTCGTGGTGGTCAAACACCAGGTGCGCACCCGGCACAAAGGGCAGGTTGGCGGTGATGTCGCGGGCCGTGATGGCCACCTTGCCGTCCTGCATATCCTTGGGGTGGGCGAAGGCGATCTCGTCAATGAGCTGGAGTTCATGGAGCAGCACGGCACAAACCAGGCCGTCAAAGTCGCTGCGGGTGACCAGTCGGTATTTCACGTCGCTCACAAACCCTCCTTATTGTTCGATCAAAGGCACGATGGTAGTGGCTCCACCGGCACCCGCGTTGCCGCCAGCGTGCAAAAGACAGCCACTCCGCCGCCTTCCACCACGGGCTCGCGCCCTTTCGGCCACCCGGCGGGTGTCAATGACAGGCTGCGCCGGCTCAGAACCGCTCGTTGGGTGACAGGTAGCGCCACTGGCCGACCGGCAAATTACCCAGCGTCACGCGGCCTATGCGGATGCGCTTGAGGCCCACCACCTTCAGACCCACCAGTTCGCACATGCGGCGGATCTGGCGTTTTTTGCCTTCCGTGAGCACAAAGCGCAACTGTTCGGGGTTTTGCCAATCGACCTTGGCGGGCTTGAGCGGATCGCCGTCAAGGCTCAGACCGTGGCGCAGGCGCTCCAGCAATTGGGGTGGAAACACGGCCTGCACATTGGTGCTGACAGGGTCGCGCTCGTCAATTTCCTGCAGCGGCGCGGAGCGCTCAGACGGATGGCGTGGCAGCGCCTGGCCCGGGGCCTGGTAGACCACTCGCACCAGGTATTCCTTGTCCACGGTGGAGTCCTCGCCAATCAGCTGGCGCGCGATGCGTCCGTCCTGCGTGAGCACCAGCAGGCCAACCGAGTCAATATCGAGCCGCCCGGCCGGTGCCAGACCGCGCAACTGGGGCGGCGAGAAACGGTTGCGGCTGGGGTCATCGCGCCAGTGGGTGCGCGGGTTGATCAGCGCCACGGCAGGCGTGTGGCCGTCCTCTGCCTGGCCGCTTACATAGCCCATGGGCTTGTGCAGCAAGATGGTGACGCGCTGGTCCTGAAAACCCTGCGCGACCTTGTCCACGTCGATGCGGTCGGTGGGCAGCACCTGCACGCCCATTTCCGCCACCTCGCCATTGACCTTGACCCAGCCCTGGGCAATCCAGTCGTCGGCCTCGCGCCGCGAGCACAGGCCCAGCTCGGCCATGCGCTTGTTCAAGCGCGATGTGGCCATGCCGGTTGCTCCGCCCGCACCGCCTGCAGCGCCTTTGCCAGCAGGCGGCGAGCGCACGGGCGCCTGGCGGACCGGCGCCACAAACCCGGCGGACGCCGTGCGGTAGTTGGGTGGCGCAGGGCCTCTTGCGGGCCGCGCCGGTGCGGGGCCCCGCGCGGGCGCGGCGGAAGCCCGGGGGCTGGCCTTGGCCGCCACCGCGGAAAGCCGCAACACCGGGCGGGCGGCGGGCGCAGCTGCGGCTGGATCACTCGGCTGGGAGACAGAAGCAGCGGCAGGGCCAGCTGGCGGACGGGAACGGGAAGAAGACATGGCGGGTATTTTCGCCTGTGGAGCCAGACGGTCCAATGAAAATCAGCCAGCGTTGCCAGAAACCGATCAGAGCGGTGAAGCTTCCCCCTGGCGGGCTTGCCAGGCCAGAAAGTCGTCGACCGGCAGGGGCCGCGCGATGTGGTACCCCTGCGCCTCATCGCACGCCAGGGTGCGCAGGCGCGCCAGAATGGCAGCGGTTTCCACGCCTTCGGCCACCACGGTGAGGCCCAGGTTGTGTGCCAGGTCGATGGTGGAGCGCACGATCATGGCGTCGTCCTCGCCTGCCTCCATGCCCATGACAAAGGATTTGTCGATCTTGAGCTCGTCCACCGG
The DNA here is from genome assembly GCF_003345135.1 of Acidovorax sp. BoFeN1. NCBI lineage: Bacteria > Pseudomonadati > Pseudomonadota > Betaproteobacteria > Burkholderiales > Comamonadaceae > Acidovorax > Acidovorax sp. BoFeN1. The sequence continues at coordinate 4,079 of NZ_QOZT01000119.1, read as the reverse complement.
CAGGCGTTTGAGGTAGGCCAGCGACGAATAGCCGGTTCCAAAATCATCAATCGACAGCTTGAACCCCTGCTCCGACAGGCGGTTGAGCATGGCCTCGGCGCGCTGGGGGTCGTCCATGATGGCGCTTTCGGTGATCTCCAGGCAAAACGCGCTGGCCTGCACGCCGTGGCGGGCCAGAATGCCCGCCAGCCGGGTGCTGAGCTCGGGGTCCAGCAAATCCCGTGTGGACAGGTTGACCGACACGCGCAGCGGCAGGTGCCGCGCCTGGGGCGAAGCCAGCAAGCGGGCGACCTCTTCAAAGACCCACAGCGTGAGCTGGCGCACGAACCCCGTCTGCTCGGCAAACGGAATGAAATGCATGGGCGGGACCAGCCCGCGCTGCGGGTGCTGCCAGCGCACCAGGGCCTCGGCCGCCAGCCCCGGCTGGCCGTGCAGCGCAACCTTGGGCTGCAGGTACAGGCGCAGTTCGTTGTGCTCCACGGCCCGGCGCAGCTCGGACAGCAACGACAGGGTTTGCGCGCTCGCCAGATCAAAGCCGGGGTCGTATCGCAGCGCCCCGCTGAGCTGGCGCTTGGCCGCATACATGGCAATCTCGGAACGGCTGAGCAGGGTGTCGGCATCGTCGGCGTCGTCCGGCCAGCACGCAATGCCGATACCGGCGCTCAGATCCACACTTTGGTCTTCAAAGACCAGCGGCTCTTCGAACGAGCGGTGGATGCGGCGCGCCACCTCGTGGGCTGCAGCGGCATCGGCCCCTTGCAGCAACACGGCAAACTCGTTGCCGCCCATGCGGGCCACCATGTCCTGCGGTGCGCCCACCTGCTCGCGCAGCCGGCCCGCCACCGCCTGCAGCAGCCGGTCGCCAAAGGCATAGCCGAGCACATCGTTCACATGCTTGAACCGGTCGAGGTCCAGGGTCAGCACAGCCAGCGCTTGTGGCACGCCCACATTGGCGGAGGTGGCGGCCACCACGGCTGCACGAAAACGCTCGCGGTTGGGCAGCCCCGTGAGGCGATCCCAAAAGGCCAGCCTCCGAATCTCGCTTTGCTGCGCGCCGATATCGACCCGCATCTTGTCAAACGAGCGCGCCAGATTGCCGATTTCATCGGCGCGGTCGGTGTGCTCCATCGGCACGTCATATTCGCCGCGGGACAATCGCCGTGTGGCGGCCAGCAGCGAGCGCAAAGGGGTCGTCACACGCTGTGCCATCACGCCATTGCCCAAGGCAAACAGCAGCACACCGGCCACCGTGATGATGGCCAGCAACACCTGCAACTGGCGATAGGGCGCAACGACCTCGTCCACCGAGCGCAGCAACAGCGCCTGCACTTCGCCCCCGACCGTGTCCAGAGGACTGGCGCGTGCCAGCAAGACCCCTTGATCGGTGTCGAGCTCGCCTGTGGGGATGCCCTGGCGGCGCAGCATCGCCAGCGGGGCGGCGGGCAAGGTGCTCACCGGCACGGACAGCACGCCATCCTCGCCTTTCACCAGCAGCGCCACATGCACCGACAGCAACTGCCGCATTTCGTCCGCCAGGGGCTGGCTGACGGGAAACCCCATCAACACCCAGCCGATCACCACCGGCGCGCGCATGGGCACCATGACAAACTGGTAGGGCACGCCCCCGATCACGGCCATGCGGCTGCCCTGCGGCTGGCTGGCCAGCAGCGGCGCCACCTGCCGCACGGCGGCCTGGAAATCGCGTGCGCCGCCGGATGCGCTGAGCGAACGCAGGTTCAATCGGGTGTCCAGCAGCGCCGTCACCTCGGCGCCGATCCGGCTGCCATGGTTCTCCAGCACCGACTGGATGGTTTCCTCGTCATCCGAGTTCACTGCCGAGCGGAACCCGTAGTCGGCCGCCAGCAAGGCAGAGCCCTGGCGCAGCTTCTCTGCGTTCTGGTCAAGCAGCCGCCGCCAGACGTTTTCGTCGGTGTCGAGTTCGCGCGCGATCTGGCTGCGGGCGTTGCGGTCGATGGTGGCACGCACCACGGCAAAACCGGCGGCCTGCACGATCAGCAGCAGCAGCAGCGACATGCCCACCAGCCGCACGATGAGGCTGCGCCGCAGCACAGACAGCTTCAAGGCTGCAACCCCTGCATGCGCACAGTCACCTCAGCGGTGCCGGTGGCAGGCACGATCAGCGCCTGCTCCAGTGCGGGCGCACCCACGGGCAAGCGGGTGTGCCAAGTGCGCAGGCGGTAACTGCCAGCCGGTACGTCGTCGATCTGTGCCTTGCCCGTGGCCGCAAGGGACTGGGCGTAATAGGGGGTGTCCACCACCAGAATCCAGCCGACCATCTGGTCATGGATGTTGCAGCCCAGCACCACCACTCCGGGTCGATCGAACAGCACGGGGTTGGCCGGTGTGCCGGTGTAGAGCTTGAGTTCGAACTTCTTGGCCGGTGAGAACGAATACACATGGTGGCGCACCGTGTCGTGGTTGGGGAAGCGCACCTCGGAGCCCACCGGTACCACCAGCACTTCGGGCACAAACTGCTTTTTTTGCTGCGCCATCTCCAGCGCCGCCAGGGGGCGCACCTGGCGACGCGCTTGTGCCGACTCCAGAAACACCACGGCATCGCCCACGGGTTTGCCGGCCGCGTCCAGCACCTCGATCTGCACGGTGGCGGCATGCGCCGTCCCGGCCTGGCCCCATGTCAGGCACAGCACACATGCCATGCCGCAGGCCGTGCCGAGCGCAGGCGGCATCCAGGCGCGCACCAAGCCAATGCTTCGCTCCAGCCACACCGCAAGCATGGTCATGGTTCGATCGCCACGCCAATCAGCGCGCTGCCGTCACCCACCTGGCCGAGATCGGTGGCACGGCCCGTGGCCAGGTCTACGCGGTGCAGGCGAGTGCGTGGCTCGGAAGCCGTGCGCACCGCGATCAGGGCCGTGTTGGCAACGTCAGAAATGTCAAAGGCCACATCGGTCAACGCCCCCAGGCCCAGCGCGCCGACGGTGCGCAGCTGGCCGGTGTTGGGCGAGACGACGGGCACCGCGCCCTCGAGCGAGCCCTGCATGACCAGGGCGCCCCGTGCGCGATCAATGGCGTAGTTGGTGGTGATCGTTTCATCGCGGGTGTTGTAGGTGTAGGCGGCCCCCGCAATGTCGGGCGCGCTGCCAAAGTTGACATCGCCCACCACGTAGCGCAACGCCCCATCGGGCTGCACCCCGTCGCGGGTGGCATCGCCGTCCACCATGGCACCGGTGTCCGGGTGCAGGCGCAGGTTGTGGCCGGAGGGCGTTACCACGCGAATGCGGTCCACCGTGGGGTTGAAATCGAAACCGATCACCGCGCCGTCCAAAGGCAGTGCCACAGTCACCGCACCCACCGGGCTCAGCACGCCGTTGGCACGATCCACCCGGTAAAGCTGCCCGGACCTGGACAGTGCATAGAGCACGCCACGCGCCACCCGAAAATCGATGCCGATCAGCGCATCGCCCGGGGCCAAGCCGGTGAGCGGCTTGCGCTCTATCACCCGGCTCGGCTGCGCTGCCTCCAAACGGAGCAGCTCGTGAGAGCCGGAGATGGCATAAACCATTTCCGGGCCCGTGCCAGCCTGCGGCTGGGCCAAGCCTGCGCATCCCGCCAACATCCACAGGGCGGCAAACCCCACCAGCAAGCGCTGCTTGCGACAAAACAGAGGCATCAAAAACTCCCACACATGTAACTGGTTTATACCCTACGCCACCTACCACCGTGGCGGCGCAGCGCAACATGCAATTTCAAAACAAATATCATTTTTTATAGCATGTAGCGCTTAACACATAAGGGTTACAGCCATATTTGGGGCTCTCTTCCGTTTCGGGTGGAGCGCTACAGTTCAAAAAAATCTGTTGACACCCCCTGAACAGGAGCCGTTCCGATGCAAGAAGCATTGTTTTGCCAAGCGTTAGGCCTTGCAGCCCCTTGGGCGGTCGAGCGTGTTGCGCTGGACGTGGAGCGCAGTCGCATCGACCTGTACGTTGTCTGGCGCTCAGGCAGTGCAGCATGCCCGGCGTGCTCAGCCGCTGATCAAAAGCTCCATGACCACCGCCAGCGCAGCTGGCGGCATCTGGACTTCTTTCAGTTCGAGG
>NZ_QOZT01000118.1:0-9069 GCF_003345135.1 Acidovorax sp. BoFeN1 | reverse complement strand
CCAAGGCCCCTTGCCGCGGCATCGCCCGCTCCCGCCAGCCCCGTCAGCTGGCCCGATGCGGCCCGGCAAGCCGCGTTCGAACAATGGCTTGCGCCGCTGGTGCAAAGCCACCAGCTGCTGCCCGCCAGCCTGCGCCCGGCCTCGGCCGACGCCAGCTTTCGCCGCTACCTGCGCATCGACAGCGCGGCCGGCGCCAGCTGCATCGTGATGGATGCGCCGCCCGACAAGGAAAACTGCCGCCCCTTTGTGCAGGTGCAAGCGCTGATGGCAGCTGCCGGCCTGAACGTGCCACACATCCTGGCCTGGGACGAACCCGGCGGCTTCATGCTGCTGAGCGATCTGGGCAGCACCACGCTGATCGAGTTGCTCACCCCCGAAGCCCCCCAGGCCGCGCTGGGCTGGTATCTGCAGGCCACCGACGTGTTGCTCGACTGGCAAAAGGCCTCGAAGCCGGGCGTGCTGCCCGCCTATGACGAAGCCCTGCTGCGCCGCGAACTGGCGCTGTTCCCTGACTGGTATCTGGGCCAGCACCGCGGCATCACGCTGGATGACAAACAGCAGGCCACACTGGTCAGTGCCTTCGATGCCATCGTGGCCCACAACCTGGCGGCTCCCAACGTGTTCGTCCACCGTGACTTCATGACGCGGAACCTGATGGCCCCCGTCAAGCAGGGCGCGCCCCTGGGCGTGCTGGACTTCCAGGACGCCGTATACGGCCCCATCACCTACGACATTGCCAGCCTGCTGCGCGACGCCTTCATCAGCTGGGAAGAAGAATTCATCATCGACGTGACCGTGCGCTACTGGGAAAAGGCGCGCAAGGCCGGCCTGCTGGGCGCGCGCAGCGCCAGCGGCTGGGGCGACGACTTTGGCGAGTTTTACCGCGCCGTCGAATGGATGGGGCTGCAGCGCCACCTCAAGGTGGCCGGCATCTTTGCCCGCCTCACGCTGCGCGACGGCAAGCCCAAATACCTGGCCGATGCGCCGCGCTTCATGGGCTACATCCGCGCCACGGCCCACCGCTACCGGCAGCTCGGGCCGCTGCTCAAGATGCTGGACCAGATCGAAGGCACCGAACCCGTCACGGGTTTTGCCTATGGCCGCATGTAGAAGCTGAAATCGATCCCATCGCTCAATATTGAGTCAAAACAGCCATTGGCCCTTATAAATAAAGCGCTAATAGCTATATTAAAGATAGCAAATGCCCCGTTTTCATTGCCCGGCGCCCCTGGCCACCGGGGCCGAGATTGATCTGCCCCCCGGCGCCGCGCGCCATGTGCAGGTGCTGCGCCTGCAGCCGGGTGACGGCATCACGCTGTTCCATGGCGGCCAGGATGCCGACAGCCCCGGGGGCGAGTTCGATGCCACCGTGCTGCGCATGGGCCGCAGCGATGTGCGCGTGCAGGTGGGCGCCCACCACGCCATCGAGCGCGAAGCCCCGCGCGCCGTGCACCTGCTGGCGGGCATCACCGCCAACGAGCGCATGGACTGGCTGGTAGAAAAAGCCACCGAGCTGGGTGTGGCCAGCATCACGCCGCTGGTGGCCGAGCGCAGCGTGCTCAAGCTCAAGGGCGAGCGTGCCGAGAAAAAACTGGCCCACTGGCAGGCCGTGGCCGTGGCAGCGTGCGAGCAGTGCGGGCGCAACCGCGTGCCCGTGGTGCATGACGCGGTGGACCTGGCCGGCTGGGTGCGCGCCCAAGCCCCATTGCCCGCACAGGGCACACGGCTGCTGCTGTCACTGCGCACCGGCACACAAGCGCTGCGCACGGCGGCGGCGGGTGGCGGCGCGCTGATTTTTCTTTCGGGCCCCGAGGGCGGGCTGAGCAGCACCGAGGAAGACCTGGCCCTTGCGCACGGTTTCGCACCCGTCACCCTGGGGCCCCGCGTGCTGCGCGCCGAGACCGCGCCGCTGGCCGCGCTGGCGGCGCTCACGCTGCAATAGCTGCCGCAGCCGCGCCGCGCGCGCTACATGCCGTAGTCGCGCTCCACGCGGGCAATGCGCGTCTTGAAGCTGGCGTACCACTGCGCCCGGCCCAGGCGCTGCGCGTCCTGGTGCTCGGCATTCGCTTTCCAGGCGGCGATGGAGGCGAGGTCCGCCCAGTACGACACCGTGATGCCCAGGCCCTCGCGCGCCGACTCCACGCCCAGAAAGCCGGGTTGCTGCGCGGCCAGCTCCACCATGCGCTCGGCCATGGCGCCATAACCCTGGTCGCCCTCGGTGCGCAGGCTGGTGAAAATCACCGCGTAATACGGCGGCGCGGGGGTGTGGGCGAAGCTGTCCACCTCAGCGCCCATCTCAGCGCCCCATCGGCACGGGCTTGATCGCGCCGCAGTTGTCCGACAGCCATTTGCCGGACTGCGCCATGTCGATCTGCTCGGGCTTGCCCTCGTTTTCGGTCTTGATCTTGAATTGACCCGTGTAGGCCGTGGGGCCCTGCATGCTGACCGTGCCCTCGCCACTGGACGGCGGCTGGCCCTGGCCGCCCTTGCAGCTGAAGGCGACTTTCATGGTGCTGGCGTTGATGCGCTGCACCTTTTGCGTGCAACCCTCCTGCTGCGGAACGGTGTCCCTGTCGGCCTGCTCCTGTGTGACGCAGACCTTCACCGTCTGGCCCTTGGGCCCCATGCCCACGCCCTGCTGGGCCATCATCTGTTCCATCTGCTTGCGCTGCGCGGGCGGCATGCTGGCCAGGGACTTCTGCATCTCGGCCATGGCGGCTTCCATCTGCCCACTCTGGCTTTTCATCGCCATGCTGTGTTCCCACAGCCCGGGGCGCATTTTTTGCGGCTGGGCGTGGGCAAGGCCCATGGCGCTGGGCAGCAGCACGGCAGTGGTGACGGCGATGGCAAATAGGTGCATGGCAAGGCTCTCCGGGCGGGTTGGCGAAAAACCGACAGTATCCCCAAGCTGAGCAGGGCTGCCAAGGGCCCGTGCGCGGACACACAGCGGTTTCGGCACCCGGATGCGCAGGTGTGCGGCGCTCAGGCGCTCAGGTGGGGCGGCGCACGCAGCTGCTCGGGCGTGGTGAACCAGGCGGCCGAAGCGCCCAGGCCCGCACGCGCCTGGGCCAGCTCGTGCCGCGCCACGGTGCGCAGGTGCACCTCGTCGGGCCCGTCCATCAGGCGCAGGGCGCGGCCCCAGGTCCACAAGGCGGCCAGTGGCGTGTCGGGCGACAGGCCCATGGCGCCAAAGATCTGCATGGCGCGGTCCACCACGCGCTGCTGCAGGCGCGCGGCCACCACCTTGATGGCGGCGACCTGGGCACGCACCTGCCGGGCATCTGCCCCATCGGCTGATGCGCCCTGGTCCAGCAACCAGGCCGCCTGCAGCACCAAGAGGCGCGCCTGGTCGATCTCGATGCGCGACTCGGCTATCCACTCCTGCACATTGGCCTGCTCGGCCAGCGGTTTGCCAAAGGCGGTGCGCTCCAGCGCACGCCCGGTGGCCAGTTGCAGCGCCAGCTCGCACTGGCCGATGGTGCGCATGCAGTGGTGCACCCGCCCCGGCCCCAGGCGTGCCTGCGCCATGGCAAAACCGGTGCCCCAGTCGCCCAGCAGCTGGCCGGCGGGTACGCGCACACCCTGCAGCAAGATCTCGCAATGCCCCTCGGGCGCATGCTGGTGCAGCACGCTGATGTTGCGCACGATCTGCACGCCCGGTGCATCCGCGGGCACCAGCACCATGCTGTGGCGGTGGTGGCTGTCGGCCCCATCCGCATCGGCGTTGCGGCACAGCACGATGAGCAGCCGGCAATGCGGGTGCGCCGCGCCGGTGATGAACCACTTGCGGCCGCTGATCACCAGGTCGTCACCATCACGCCGCACCGTGGTCTGCAGGTTGGTCGGGTCGGACGAGGCCACGTCGGGCTCGCTCATGGCAAAGGCCGAGCGCATGCGCCCCTCCAGCAGCGGCGTGAGCCATGCGGTGCGCTGTGCGGGCGTGGCAAAGCGGTGTAGCAGCTCGATGTTGCCGGTGTCGGGCGCGTGGCAGTTGAACACCTCGGCCGCCCAGGGCAGCCGTCCCATTGCCTCGGCCAGCGGCGCGTAGTCGAGATTGTTCAGGCGCGTGCCGGGCTCGTCGGGCTGCAGCGTGGGCAAAAACAGGTTCCACAGTCCTTCCTCGCGCGCCAGGGCCTTGAGGTCTTGCAGAAACGGCGGCGGGTAGTCGCCCGCCTGCACCGCTGCGTGCCAGGCCGCGTTGTAGGGCAGCAGGTAGCGGTCCATGAACGCCAAGAGGCGCTCACGCAGTTGCCGGGCCAGGGGAGAAGGTGCGAAGTCCATGCAGGCATTGTGAAAAACCGCGCGGCCCGTGTCACAACGCAGGCGACATGGGGCTTGATGCACGTCACGGTTTCACGCTGGAAACGGCTGCGAAAAGGGCCCAGAAACAGGCTTCGCTCAAACCGCTTCGCTTTTCATAGCTGTCAGCGCATATCGGACAAGCGCCAGAGGCCTTTTTGACTCAAACTGCCGCGCACGCAGGTACCATGCCCCGATGAGTACCCATTACGAAACCCTGCAGCAAGCCGACACCTACCGCGAGGCGTTTGCGGTGGAGCCTCCAGCGGCCCTGGGCGAGCGCCACCTGTGGCCGCGCAAGCCAGGCTTTTTTATCGTGCATGAAGCCACGGCGGCGGCCATGGCCAATCCCTCGGCGCAGCCTGCGCAGCCGTCACAGCCGCCACAAACGCCCCCCGCGCCACAGACCGATCTGCCAGCGCCACCGGCGGATGCGGGCACCGAAGCCACCAGCGAAGCACCCGCGCGCCCTGCGCAGCAGCGCGTGCTGGTGCCCGCGCAGTGGGGCCTGGTGCCGCACTGGGTCAAGTCGGCGTCCGACGCCAAGCTGCGCGCGCCCAAGCTGGTCAACGCCAAGTCGGATACCGCCTCCACCGGCACCCCGTTTCGTGATGCGTGGCTCAACGGCCAGCGCTGCATCGTGCCCATGGCCGCGTTTTATGAAGACGACCTGCGCAGCGGCAAGGCCGTGCCCACCCGCGTTGCGCGCGTGGACGGCAAGCCCATGGGGGTGGCAGGCTTGTGGGCGCGCTGGCAAGGGGCCGATGGCGAGGTCATCATCAGCTATTGCCTGCTCACGGTGAACGCCAACAACCATGCCCTGTTGCACCGTTATGGTCAGCCGGGCAGCGAAAAGAGCATGCCCGCCATCCTGAACGAAGGCGCCTACGACGCCTGGCTGACGGCGCGCCCCGACAAGGCCAAAGAGTTCATGCGCCAGTACGCGGCCCAGTGGCTGCTGGCCAACCCGGTGGAAAAGAAGGCCGACAAGGTGCCCAAGGGGTTGCTGGGCTGAGCACGGGCTGGACGCGGGCCAGAGGACCGGCTGGACCCGGTCGACCAAGGTGCGATGGCCGCACGAACGCCATCGAAGCCACCGGGCCTTTCACGCCTGTCAAAAGCGCAAGGCCAGGCTTGCAAAGGCTGAAAAGCGGAACGGCATGTTGCGATGCCTTACTCGGCCCGCGCCAGCCCCGCCAGACGGTGCACAAGCCAGCGCTGAAAAGCCAGGCCGGCTGCGGATCGGCTGCGCAAGGGGATGGTGTACATGGTGAACTCCTTAAAGGGTTGAACGGCTGCGCACTGTTCACGCGCCTTGCAGTGCCGCAGCCTCGGCTGCATTGCGGCGGGCTGCCCGGTCCCAGGCCTTTTCATGGAAGAAAAAGGCCACGGCCTGCACCGTGGGCTCCAGCAGGCTCAGCGTGAGCGATGCCCACAGGTTGCCTGTGACGGCATAGGCAACCAGCGCGGCCACACAGATGTGGATAAGGTAGTAGCTGCCCGTCTTCATCAGCATGGTCTTGTTCTGGCGGGCAGTGCGGCGGATGAGGGACATGGTGGACTCCTAGGCTTCAACAGGGCCTGCAGTGAAAAGCAGGCACTGTTAAATAATAGTCATTCGCAACAAAAAAGGCCAATTGATCGTGCCTAAATCGCGGATAGCCGCTGGCGCCAAGCGGCGAGGGCCCCCAAAAAAGCCCCGGTCTGCGCGGGCCGCGTTGCTATGATGGCCGCTCTTTTTGCCCTCAACCCCTCACCGCACCCTGGAGCACCGCATGGCACTCATGGACTTCATCAAGAAACAGTTCATTGACATCTTGGAGTGGACCGAGAACGGCGACGGCACCCTGGCCTGGCGCTACCCGATGGCGGGGATGGAAATCCAGAACGGCGGCACGCTGGTGGTGCGCGAGTCGCAGATGGCCGTGTTCGTCAACGAAGGCCAGGTGGCCGACGTGTTTGGCCCCGGCACCTACAAGCTGACCACGCAGACCCTGCCGGTGCTGACCTACCTGAAGAACTGGGACAAGCTGTTCCAGTCGCCCTTCAAGAGCGACGTGTACTTCTTCAGCACACGCCAGCAGATTGACCAGAAGTGGGGCACACCGCAGCCCATCACCATCCGCGACAAGGATTTTGGCGCCGTGCGCCTGCGCGCGTTTGGCAACTATGCCTACCGCATCGCCGACCCCAAGCTGTTCCACACCGAAATCTCGGGCACACGCGACGCCTACCCCGTGGCCGACCTCGAAGGGCAGTTGCGCGGCATGGTGCTGCAGAACATCAGCAACGCCATTGCGGGCAGCGGCCTGCCGTTTCTCGACCTGGCCGCCAACCAGGTGATGTTTGCCGAGGCGCTGGCCAAGGAGCTCGCCCCGCACTTTGCCAAGATCGGCCTGGCCATCGAGAGCCTGACGGTACAAAACGTCTCGCTGCCCGAAGAGCTGCAAAAAGTGCTCGACCAGAAGATCGGCATGGGCATGGTCGGCAACGACATGGGCAAGTTCATGCAGTACCAGACGGCGCAGGCCATTCCCAAATTCGCCGAAGGCGCGGGCAATGGTGGCGGCATTGCCGGTGACGCCATGGGCCTGGGCGCGGGCGTGGCGCTGGGCCAGGTGCTGGCGCAAAACCTGCAGGCCGGCTTGCAGGGTGGCGGTGCGGCCGCCCCCGCAGCGGCCGCGCCCGCGGGCGTGCGCCCCGACGAAGTGATGGCCACGCTGGAGAAGCTGGGCGAGCTCAAATCCAAGGGCATCCTGACCCAGGAAGAGTTCGACGCCAAGAAGGCCGAGCTGCTGAAGAAGCTGGTCTGAGTTCGTCTGCTATCACAACAATAGCTGCCTGCGCTGGAGGGTTAAGCGCTAGAGGCCAAAAAGGCTTCAGAACCGCGTAGCGCGGCGCAGGCACCCGCCCCCACGATGGCCACCGACCCCACACAGCGCTATTACCGCGCGCCCTGCCCGGGCTGCGGCGCGCCGGTTGAATTCCGCAGCGCGCAATCCACCCACGCCGTCTGCGGCTACTGCCAGAGCACCGTGGTGCGCAGCGGCGAGGTGCTCACGCGGCTGGGCAAGATGGCCGAGCTGTTCGACGACCACAGCCCGCTGCAGCTCATGGCCAGCGGGCGTATCCAGCAGGGTGGCAAGGATGTGCCCTTCACCCTGATCGGCCGCCTGCAATACAAGGGCGACGCGGGCGTCTGGACCGAATGGGCCGCCTTTTTGCAAGACGGCACGCTGGCCACGCTGGGCGAGGACAACGGCGCCTACGTCTTCACCCGCCCCATCGACCCCGGCCGCGAAATGCCCGAGGCCGCGCGGTTTCGCATCGGCACCACCACGGCCATCAACGGCAAGCCCTACAGCGTGGCCTACACGGGCCAGGCCCAGCTGATCTCGGCCCAGGGCGAGCTGCCCAAGCTGCCGCCGCTAGGGCAGCCGTTCGACATGGTCGAGCTGCGCAGCGCCGACGGCGAAGTGGTCAGCATCGACTACGGCCACACACCACCCAACGTCGAGCGCGGCCGCGCCGTGCTGCTGGACGACCTGCAGCTCACCGGGCTGAAGGGCGAATCGGTCAAGGACGAAAAAGGCCGCCAGTTCAACTGCCCGCACTGCGGCGCACCCGTGCAGGTGCAACTGGCCACCTCCAAAACCGTCACCTGCGGCTCGTGCGCCAGCATCATCAGCCTGGAGAGCGGCGTGGGCGGCGAGTTGCGATCGGCCGAGCAGGACGAGCCCGTGCAGCCCATCATCCCGCTGGGCGCCAAGGGGCAACTGCAGGGCGTGCACTGGCAGGTGGTGGGCTTTCAGCACCGCATGGGCGTGGAGCCCGGCGACGACGAGCACTTTGGCTGGAGCGAGTACCTGCTCTACAACCAAAAGCGCGGCTTTGCCTTTCTGGTCGATTCGGAAGAAGGCTGGAGCATGGTGCGCCCCACCACGGGCGCGCCGCAGCTGGCCGCCAGCGGCCGCAGCGCCACCTATCTGGGCACCACCTACCAGCTCAAATACCACTACGACGCCGAAACCACCTACGTGCTGGGCGAGTTTTATTGGCAGGTCGAGCGCGGCCAGAAAACCAGCAACCGCGACTTCGAAAGCAGCAAGGGGCTGCTGTCGATGGAGCAAAGCAAAAGCGAGATCACCTGGTCGTCTGGCGACAAGCTGGCCAGCGACACCGTGGTCAAGGCCTTCAAGCTCGAAGACAAGAAAGACGTGCTGCAGCGCGACGACCCCGGCCCGTTCGTGGCCAAGTCGGGCCTGGGCTGCGGCACCATCATCGTGATTGCGGTCATCATCCTCATCCTGCTCATCATCCTGAGCGATTGCTCGGGCTCGTCCGGCAGTGGTTACCGCAGCTCGGGCGGCTCGTTCGGCGGGTATTCATCCGGCGGCGGGCACAAATAATTTTTACCCACGGAGGTCATCATGGGAATTGAATGGCTGCGGCCTGCCGCATTTTTTGGCTCCATCCTGTTCGCCCTGGTGGGCGTGCTGGTGTTCTGGCTCAGCTTCCTCATCATCGACAAAATCACGCCCTACGACCTGTGGCGCGAAATCGTCGAAAAACAGAACAAGGCCCTGGCCATGGTGGTGGCCGCCATGAGCCTGGGTATCAGCATCATCGTGGCCGCCGCCATTCACGGCGGCTAAAGCCACCGCACAGCCCCACCACCGCGCCGCTGCTTGCGGGTGGCGCCGCGCCATGGCGCAGGCCACACAATACCGCCTGCTTTCACCGGCCCCCAGGCCCGACACCACCCCATGC
>NZ_QOZT01000117.1:0-9108 GCF_003345135.1 Acidovorax sp. BoFeN1 | reverse complement strand
GGGTATGGCACAGGGGGCAGGCGGGCTCGTCGGCCTCTTGCGGCGCCGCACCAGCCACCAGGCTGCGGGCCACCGCCTGCTCGAAGCGCTGCACCAGGCGCAGGGCCTGGGGATGATTGCCCAGGGTGAACCGCCAGAAGGCCAGCCGGGCATCGGGGGCCTGCAGCTCCAGCGTTCCCACCCCGCCATGGTCTTGCAACCGCAGCGCCAGCCCGCCAGACAATGGCCAGGCGCGCCAGGTGGCAGCGCCCGGATCACAGGCCAGAATGCGCTCCGGGGTCAGCACCACCCACCCGGTGGCAAAGCGCAGTTCGGCGCTCAGGTCAACCTGTAACGCGGCCAGCACGTTCTCTTGGGGAGCGAGCATGGCCCGCAAATCGGCCCCTTGGGGGCCAGAAAAGACACCGGAGGCGTCCACAGAATGGTGATGTTGCATACGTTTGGGTTCTCTGCCGCCGGCGACACAAAGCCGCACGCGGTGCAGAAGCCGGAATTTTGACCGAAACCCGAAGCGCCGGAGCAAACGGCTCTCCCCTCCACCCCTTCAATAGCAAAACTCACGCACAACCGGGCGCACAATTGCACTCCCTGTCCGGCCCGCCCGGTGCCCCTGAACCGCTCCGCAACATGGCAAAAATCGACGATATCCAACTGCTCCGCATCAATTACCTGCGCGGCCCCAACATCTGGACCTACCGGCCGGCACTCGAGGTCTGGCTCGACCTTGGTGTTCTGGAAGACCATCCCTCCCACACCATTCCCGGGCTGAACGACCGCCTCACCACCTGGTTGCCGGCGCTGGAAGAGCACCACTGCGGCGTAGGCGAGCGCGGCGGTTTCCTGCAGCGGCTGCAAGAAGGCACCTGGTGTGGCCATGTGCTGGAGCATGTCGTCATCGAGCTGCTCAACCTGTCGGGCATGCCCACGGGATTTGGCCAGACGCGCAGCACGTCGGTGCGCGGCGTTTACCGCATGGTGTTCCGTGCCCGCGACGAGCAGGTGGCACGCATGGCACTGGCACAAGGCCACCGCCTGCTGATGGCCGCCATCAACGATGAACCTTTTGATGTGCCGTCGGCCGTGGCCAAGGTGCGCACCGAGGTGGACGACCGCTACCTGGGCCCCAGCACCGCGTGCATCGTCACGGCGGCCACCGACCGCGGCATCCCGCATATCCGCCTGAACGACGGCAACCTGGTGCAGCTGGGTTACGGGGCCCGCCAGCGCCGCATCTGGACGGCCGAGAGCGAATTCACCAGCGCCATTGCCGAGGGCATCGCCTCCGACAAGGACCTCACCAAGAGCCTGCTCAAATCCTGCGGTGTGCCCATCCCTGACGGCCAGGTGGTCAACAGCCCTGAAGAGGCCTGGGAAGCCGCCGAGGACATCGGCCTGCCCGTCGTGGTGAAGCCCTCGGACGGCAACCATGGCCGTGGCGTGACACTGGACCTGCGAAAGAAGGAAGACATTGAGGCGGCCTACCACGTCGCCTACCCCGAAGGCAGTGACGTGATGGTGGAGCGCTTCATCCTGGGTGATGAACACCGCCTGCTGGTGGTGGGCGGCAAGCTGGTGGCAGCGGCGCGGGGTGAAGTAGTGTCCATCACCGGCAATGGCCGGTCCACCGTCAAGGAACTGATCGACACCCAGCTCAACTCCGACCCACGCCGGGGCTACGAAGAAGAATACCCGCTCGAAATCATCGACCTGGCAACCGACACCAAAGTGCAGCTCGAACTCAAGCGCCAGGACCTGGGCGCAGACTCCGTGCCCGTCGCGGGCCGCCAGATCGTGGTGCAGCGCAACGGCAACGTGGCCGTGGATTGCACCGACGACGTGCATCCCGAGGTAGCCTACATCGCCGCGCTGGCCGCCAAGGTGGTGGGGCTGGACATCGCCGGTATCGACATGGTGGCGCAGGACATCTCCCGCCCGCTGCACGAACAAGGCGGCGCCATTGTGGAAGTCAACGCCGGCCCCGGCCTGCTCATGCACCTCAAGCCCGCGGAGGGCGCGCCCCGGCCCGTGGGCCAGGCCATCGTCGAGCACCTGTTCCCCGCAGAAGAACACCAAGACGATGACACCGTCGGCCGCATCCCGGTGGTGGGCGTGGCCGGCACCCGGGGCACCGCCACCATTGCACGCCTGGTGGCCTGGCTGCTGCACCTGGGCGGGCGTCACACCGGTCTGGCCTGCCGAGATGGCCTTTTTCTGGACCGCCGCTGCGTGGAATCCGCAGACAGCGCCCACTGGGAGGCGGCCCACCGCATGCTCATGAACCGCATGGTGCAAGCGGCCGTGATTGAAAACGACGCCCGCACCATCCTGCGCGACGGGCTGGCCTACGACCGCTGCCAGGTGGGCGTGGTCACCGACATGGACGGCGCAGAAAACCTGGCCGAATTCGACATCCAGACCCGTGAGCAGATGACCAAGGTGCTGCGCACGCAGGTGGATGTGGTGCTGGACGGCGGCGCCGCCGTGCTCAACGCTGCCGACCCACAAGTGGCCGATCTCGCCCCGCTGTGCGATGGCGACGTGGTGCTGTACGCACAAGACGCCAGCCTGCCCGCCATCGTGGAACACCGCGCCCGCGACCATGGCCGGGCCGTGGTGGTGCGCAACAACCGCGTGGTACTGGCCACGGGCAGCGCGGAGCATGTGCTGGGCACGCTGTCCGAGCTGACTTTCGGGCGCAACGCCATCGTGCCCGACACCGATGCCCTGCTGGCCGCAGTTGGCGCCGCCTGGGCGCTGGACATTGCCCCCGACCTCATCGGCGCCGGGATCAAGACTTTCGAGCCCGAACTGCCGTCCGTGAGCACCCTGCCCACCTGATGCCAACCCGTTGTTGATTCCATCGCCCTCGAACTGACCGGGGCCTGCCAGCCCTGATGGACCACAGAAAGACACTTTCATGGATGTATCTCGCACCCGGGCCCTGCGCGGCCCCAACCTCTGGAGCCGCCACATGGCCATCGAGGCCGTGGTGGCATGTGCCGAATCCGAACGCGCCATCGCCCAGATGCCCGGCTTTGAGGCCCGGCTGCGGGCCCTGTTTCCGGCCATCGGCATGTTGCACCCCGAAGGCGGCAGCGGCGATGTCTCGCTCGCCCATGTGCTGCAAACGGCAGCGCTGGCCCTGCAGGCTCAGGCCGGCTGCCCGGTGACCTTTGCCCGCAC
Organism: Acidovorax sp. BoFeN1; assembly: GCF_003345135.1. NCBI lineage: Bacteria > Pseudomonadati > Pseudomonadota > Betaproteobacteria > Burkholderiales > Comamonadaceae > Acidovorax > Acidovorax sp. BoFeN1. The sequence continues at coordinate 5,925 of NZ_QOZT01000117.1, read as the reverse complement.
CACCGCCACGATCGATCACGGCGTGTACCAGGTGGTCGTGGAATACAGCGAGGAAGCGGTGGGCCGGCAGGCCTTTGAAGATGCCCAGCGCCTCATCAACGCCGCGCTGGGCCAGGGCGACTTCGATGCCGAAGCCGCCATTGCCGACCTGCGAGAGCTGGACGAAGACGAGCGCCTGGGCCCGAGCACCGGCGCCATCGTCGATGCCGCCGTGGCGCGCGACATTCCGTTTCGCCGCCTCACCCGCGGCAGCCTGGTGCAGTTTGGCTGGGGTTCCAGGCAGCGCCGCATCCAGGCCGCCGAAATCGATTCGACCAGCGCCGTCGCCGAATCCATTGGCCAGGACAAAGACCTCACCAAGCGCCTGCTGCACGCGGCCGGCGTGCCGGTGCCGCTGGGCCAGCCCGTGGATACCGTGGAAGAGGCCTGGGAAGTCGCCCTCAAGGTCGGCTTGCCCGTGGTGGTGAAGCCGCAAGACGGCAACCAGGGCAAGGGCGTCACGGTCAACATCACCGACCGCGCCCAGCTCGAAGAAGCCTACAAGAACGCGGCCGACTACGGCACCGTGATGGTCGAGCGCTTTTTGCCCGGCCACGATTTCCGCCTGCTGGTGGTGGGCGACCAGCTGGTGGCCGCCGCCCGGCGTGAGCCGCCCCAGGTGCTGGGCGACGGCCAGCACACCGTGCGCGAGCTGGTGGACCAGGTCAACCTCGACCCGCGCCGTGGCGAAGGCCACGCCACTTCGCTCACCAAGATACGCCTCGATGACATTGCCGTGGCCCGCCTGGCCATGCAGGATTTGACGCCCGATTCGGTGCCCTCCAAGGGCCAGCGCGTCATCCTGCGCAACAACGCCAACCTGTCCACCGGCGGCACCGCCACCGATGTGACCGATGACGTGCACCCCGAAGTGGCCGCCCGCGCCGTGGCCGCCGCCCAGATGGTGGGCCTGCACATCTGCGGCGTGGACATGGTGGCCGAAACCGTGTTGCGCCCGCTGGAAGAACAAGGCGGCGGCTTTGTGGAAGTGAATGCCGCCCCCGGCCTGCGCATGCACCTGGCCCCCAGCTATGGCAAGCCCCGCAACGTGGGCCAGGCCATGGTGGACCGCCTGTTCGCCCATGGCGACAACGGCCGCATTCCGGTGGTGGCCGTCACCGGCACCAACGGCAAGACCACTACCGCACGCCTGATCGCCCACCTGTTCACGGCCCAGGGCATGCGCGTGGGCATGACCAACACCGATGGCGTGTATGTGAACGGCCGCCAGATCGACAGCGGCGACTGCAGTGGCCCCAAGAGCGCCCGCAACGTGCTGCTGCACCCCGAGGTAGACGCGGCGGTGTTCGAAACGGCCCGTGGCGGCATCTTGCGCGAAGGCCTGGGTTTTGACCGCTGCCAGGTGGCCGTGGTCACCAACATCGGCGCGGGCGACCACCTGGGGCTGAACTACATCACCACGGTGGAAGACCTGGCGGTATTGAAGCGCGTGATCGTGCAGAACGTGGCCGCCACCGGTTATGCCGTGCTCAACGCCACCGACCCCATCGTGGCGGCCATGGCCTCGTCTTGCCCAGGCAAGATCATCTTTTTTGCCAGCGACCGCCACCACCCCGTGATGGCCACGCACCGCGCCCAGGGCCACCGCACCGTGTATGTGGACGGCGACTCCGTGGTGGCCGCAGAAGGCTCGTGGCGCGAAACCATCCACCTGCGCGACGTACCCATCACGCGCAACGGCAAGATCGGTTTTCAGGTCGAAAACGTCATGGCCAGCGTGGCGGCCGCCTGGGGCGCTGGCCTGCCCTGGCAGACCATTCGCCGCGGTCTTTCGGGCTTTGTGAATGACAGCGACAACGCCCCGGGCCGCTTCAACCTCATGGACTTCAAGGGCGCCACGGTGATTGCCGACTACGGCCACAACCCCGACGCCATGCGCGCCCTGGTCGCCGCCGTCGATGCCCTGCCCGGCCAGCGCCGCAGCGTGGTCATCAGCGGTGCCGGCGACCGGCGTGACGAAGACATCCGCGAGCAGACCGTGATCCTCGGCGCGGCCTTTGACGACGTGATCCTGTACCAGGACGCCGCCCAGCGCGGCCGCGGCGATGGCGAAGTGATGGCGCTGCTGCGTGAAGGCCTTGCCGGCGCAGCCCGCACCAGGCATGTCGAGGAAATCCGGGGCGAGTTCATTGCCATCGACACTGCCCTGGATCGCCTGCAGCCGGGCGACCTGTGCCTGGTGCTGGTGGACCAGGTGGAAGAAGCCCTGGCGCACCTGGCCCGGCGCTGCGCCGAAGCGGGAGTGGCCGCATGATGGCCGCGCGCCGATGGGCAGGTCGGGCGGCTGTGGCCGGGGGCCTGCTGGCCTCCACCCTGCTGTCAGGCGCTGCGCTGGCCGCTTCCGGTGAAAAAATCGGCACTGTGGACACGGCCTTTCAGTGGATCGGACGCGACCACGACATCATCGTGGAAGCCTACGACGACCCCGGCGTGCAGGGCGTGACCTGCTATGTCTCGCGCGCGCGCATCGGGGGCGTCAAGGGCACGCTCGGCCTGGCCGAAGACCGCGCAGAGGCATCGATCGCCTGCCGCCAGGTAGGTGCCATCAGCATCCCTGAGCCGCTCAAGAAGCAGGAAGAAGTGTTCAGCGAGCGCATGTCGATCCTGTTCAAGCGCCTGCGCATCGTGCGCATGGTGGACCCGGCGCGCAACACGCTGGTCTACCTCACCTATTCGGAAAAGCTGATCGACGGTTCGCCCCAGAACAGCGTAACCGCCGTACCGGTGGACCGCGCCACGCCGATTCCGCTGCGCAAGTGAACCGGCGGGCGCTATGCCGGAGCAGCCCTTCAACGCCTTTCATCCTGGGCTAGTCGAAGGGCCTGCCCCTTGCATGCAGGCGGTAACAAACCCAGCCTTTGAGGATGGATCACGCACTGGTTCACATGGGGCACCCGGCTGGTTTTTTAATGAAATCAGCCTCTAGCCCTTACCCTTAAAGCGCTAACAGCTATTAACTTAATAGCAAATCAACCTCATCAACCCTGCGCCGCAATCTGGCGCAGCGCCTGTACGAACACCTCCACCGGCTGCCCGCCCGAGATCAGGTGGCGGTCGTTGATGATGATCGCGGGCACCGAGTGAATGCCCTGCTGCTGATAGAACTGCTCGCGCTCGCGCACCTCGGTGGCATAGCGGTCTGAGGCCAGCAGCTCGCGGGCGGCATCGGGGTTCAGCCCCACCTCGCCCGCCACCCGCACCAGCACTTCGTGGCTGCTGGGGTCCTGCCCATCGGTGAAATACGCCGTGAACAGCGCATGTTTGAGCGCTCGCTGCAGGCCGTGCTCTTGCGCCCAGTGCAGCAAGCGGTGCGCATCAAAGGTGTTGTAGATGCGGCTGCGCTTGTCCATGCCGAAGGTGAATCCCAGCTCGGCACCGCGCGCGGCAATGGATTCGCGGTTCTTCTGGCTCTGCTCGGGCGAGGCGCCGTACTTTTCGTGCAGGTGCTCGCCAATGTCCTGGCCTTCCGGTGCCATCTGCGGGTTCAGCTCGAAAGGCTGAAAGTGCAGGTCGACCGCGACTTCATCCTTGAGCCTGTCTGCCGCCTGCTCCAGCGCCTTGAGGCCGATGATGCACCAGGGGCAGGACACGTCAGAGACGAAATCAATCTTGATGGCAGTGGGCGTGGCAGTCATGGCAAAGTGGCTCCGGCGGGCAAAAGCTGCATGGTAGTGACTCGGCAATGCCTGCGCCGCCAGCGGGGCACTGCGGCTACAGGCGAGGTATTTGCAGCGCCTGGTTGTGCCACGCCATTGCCTGGCACCCGCCCACAATTCCACACAAACTGTGGCGTTGAAACAAGCTTGCCTAGACTGCATCTGTATGAACGGCACTTGCACAGCACCGCGTTGGTGCTGCGCCAAGGCGCTTGCTATCCGCCCCTCACCATTTTTAACGCCGCACGAGACCTGCCACCATGAACCTGGACCAGCAAAAATCCATTCTTACCATTGCCCTTTTGGCCGCATTTGCCGACGGCAGCAAGGACGACACCGAGCGCGAGGAAATCCGCCGCCTGGCCCAGTCGCTGGCTGGCGACGCGGGCATGGCCGACCTGCCGCGCATCTACCAGGACGTGCTGCTGCAGCGCACCAGTGTGCAGGCGGCGGCCAGCGCCTTGGGTGACCCCATGCAGCGCCAGCTGGCCTACGAAATGGCGGTGTGCGTGTGCGATGTGGACGGCCGCCAGACGGCGGCCGAGCGCGACTTTCTGGCCACGCTCAAAACGGCGCTGCAACTCGATGCCCAGCAGACTGCGGCGTTTGACCAGGAAGCCGATGCGCTGGTGGATGTGGCAGAAAAAGCCATCCCGCCCACCCTGCCTGCAGTAGCAGCACCGGGTACCGCGCCCGCTGCCCCCGCCACGGGCACATCGGATGCGGACCTGGACAAATCCATCCTCAACTACGCCCTGCTCAACGGCGCACTGGAGTTGCTGCCGCAGTCGTGGGCGTCGATGGCCATCATTCCGCTGCAGGTGAAGATGGTGTATAGCATTGGCAAGGCCTACGGCGTAGAGCTGGACCAGGGCCACATCAAGGAATTCATCGCCGCCGCCGGGGTGGGCCTGACCTCGCAATACCTGGAGCAGTTTGGCCGCAAGTTGCTCGGTGGCCTCTTGGGCAAGGCAGCGGGCAAAACCCTGGGCCGCATGGGCGGTGCCGCCACCGGCATGGCGTTTTCGTTTGCCACCACCTACGCGCTGGGGCAGGTAGCCCGGCGCTACTACGCGGGCGGCCGGGTGATGAGCACGGCCATGCTGCGCGAAACCTTCCAGAACCTGCTCGGCCCCGCCAAGCAACTCCAGACGCAATACCTGCCGCAAATCCAGCAGAAGGCCGCTACGCTGGACGCAGGGCAGATCCTGGCGATGGTGCGGGGGGCATAAGCAACCCACAGGGCCGAGCCTCGCCCCGCATGATGCTGGGTGGCGGGTGGCGGGGCCGGCGCCATAAGGCTGGAGCCGTTCGCGTTGCACTCGTGAAACGGTTTCACCCAGTGCGAACGGTGCGTGCTGCACCCCATCGGCACCATCAATTTTAATAGCTGCCAGCGCTTTACCTAAAAGGGCTAGCGGCCGTTTTGGCATATATTCCACGGCCCACGCACCTGCACTTCCAACCCGGCGCCTCCCGCAGGGCCCGGCGGCCGCCTCTGCAACTGCGGGCAAGGGCAGCTGCGCCGTTGCAACACCACGGTCAAACCCCGTGGCCTGCGGATCGGCACATGCCAGAATCAGCCATGCACGCCACCACGGAATCTGCAGAAATTACCGCACAGCTGCCGTCGAAACCCCGGTCCGACAGCGCCTTGACGGCCCTTTACAGCGCGGCGCTGGGCCCCGTGCATCTATCCCGCTATCTGCCGATTTTTGCGCGCTTCGATGAGGCGGGCCGCACCACCACCAGCTGGAACTGGGCCGCCAGCCTGTGCACCCTGAACTGGATGGTGTTTCGCCAGCTGTGGGGCGCGGCGCTGGTGTATGTGGCGGCCGCCGAGGGCGTGGCACTGCTGGTGTTCGGGGTGGGGCGCCCGCTGCTGGAGTGGCCGGAGGCAGTGGAATGGGGCGTGGCGGCGGCGTTTGTACTGCTCAGTTGTGCCGTGCCTGGTCTTTACGGCAATGCCCTGCTGCATGCCGATACCCACAAAAAAATAGCGCGGGCCCTTACCGCCACGCACACCCTCAACGAAGCCTGCGCACTGCTGGCGCGGCAAGCCAGCTCCTGGAAACGGCTCGCCTGGCTGGTGGCTGGCAATCTGGCCTTGGCGCTGGCCGCTGCCGGTGCCTATCTGGCCATGCCTTCCACCGGCACGGCGGGGGCAGACTCTGCCACGCCCGTTGCCCCGATTCGCCCCGTGCCTCTC
>NZ_QOZT01000116.1:0-9529 GCF_003345135.1 Acidovorax sp. BoFeN1 | reverse complement strand
AGCGTAAACACCTGGGGCAGCGCAGCCTGCTTGAGATCAATCACCAGACGCACCACCCCCGGCGTGTTCTGGCCCGCGCGGATGCCGGCAATGTTGGGGTCGTCGGGTTTGACTTTGGCCACCAGCTCGCGCAGTTCGGGGCTCAGGTCGATGCCTTCAATGTCCAGCGCCAGGCGGGGCGGGGTGGTAACGAAAAACTGCTTGGTGGTGAGTTGACCGTCGGATTCGATGGTGACGCGCGAATACTCGGGCGCCGGCCACACGCGCACCGCCAAAATGGTGGCGCCCCGCGCAATTTGCTGTGTGCCCAGCAGCAGCACCAGGCTGCCAGCCTGCAGCAGCGTGCGGCGCGACGGGGCGGACGGCAGGGAGGGGTGCAGCGGGCCGGGGTCGGGTGTCATGCGTTCATTCCTTGCAGCAGGCTGCGGCCCAGGGGCGTGTGGGCCAGCAGCGTGACCTTCCTGTCGGTTTCGTCAGTTGCTTCAATGTATATAGCAAGGTCGGCAAGCGGAGTAAGCGCCGCAGCCTTTTCTGGCCATTCTGCCACCTTGAGGCCCGGGCTGGCAAAAATGTCCCTGAAACCAGCGTCTTCCCATTCGCGCGGGTCGTCAAAGCGGTAGAAGTCGAAGTGCCACACCGTCGTGGCGTGAGGGGCGAGCCCCGGCGCCTCGTGTGGCTCAACCACGGCATAGGTGGGGCTTTTGATGCGGCCCTGCACGCCCAGCGCGCGCAGCAGGTGGCGCACCAGCGTGGTCTTGCCGGCCCCCAGATCGCCATGCAGCGTGAGGAAGGCATTGGCCAGCAAGGGCTGCGCGGCCAGCGTGCGGGCCCATGCCGCCGTGTCGTCTTCGCTGCGCCAGTTCAGCACGCGCGCGCCGTCGGCAGGGGCTTGTGGGGCGGAGGTTTCTACAATCCGGCCGATATGTGGTGCAACAGTCAACTCGTTCCTCAAGTGCGGGAGTGGGCCCGTGAGCTGGGATTTTCCCAAATTGGCGTGGCGGGCGTGGATTTGTCTGCGTCCGAGCCCGGATTGATGCAGTGGCTGGCGCAAGGGTTCCATGGCGACATGCATTACATGGCTGCGCATGGCCTCAAGCGCGCCCGCCCGGCCGAGCTGGTGCCGGGCACCGTGAGCGTGATCACCGCGCGCATGGACTACCTGCCGCGCGACATGTCCATGCAGGCGCATGGCGGCTGGCAGGCCGTGGAGTTTGCCCGCCTCGCGCGCCCGCAAGAAGGCATTGTGTCGGTGTATGCCCGGGGGCGCGACTATCACAAGGTGCTGCGTGCGCGACTGCAAAAGCTGAGCGACCGCATTGGCGAGGCCATTGGCCCTTTTGGTCACCGCGTTTTCACCGATTCGGCGCCGGTGCTGGAGGCCGAACTCGCCGCACGCAGCGGCCAGGGCTGGCGCGGCAAGCACACGCTGGTGCTCAACCGCGAAGCGGGCTCGATGTATTTTTTGGGCGAGATCTACGTGGACATGGCGCTGGCGCCGAGTGAGCCCGTCACTGCGCACTGCGGCAGCTGCAGCGCCTGCATCGACGTGTGCCCCACGCAGGCCATCATTGCGCCGCACCGGCTGGATGCGCGGCGCTGCATCTCGTACCTGACCATCGAGCACGCCGGGCCGATTCCGCTGGAGCTGCGCCCGCTGATGGCCAACCGCATCTATGGCTGCGACGACTGCCAGCTGATCTGCCCCTGGAACAAGTTTGCGCAGGTCAGCCGCCTGCCGGATTTTGACGAGCGCAAGGGCCTGGCGGGCCAGCAGCTGGTGCATCTGTTTGCCTGGGACGAGGCCACCTTCTTGCGCATGACCGAGGGCGGCCCCATCCGCCGTATTGGCCACGAGCGCTGGCTGCGCAACGTGGCCGTGGCGCTGGGCAACGCGCTGCGTGCCACGGGTGACGGGGCCGTGCGCGCGGCGCTGCAGTCACGGGCGCAAGACCCCAGCGAACTGGTGCGCGAACATGTGGCGTGGGCGCTTGAATTTGAGTGAAAAGTGCCTCTAGCCCTTTTAAAACAAGCGCTAGCAGCTATAAAAACAGGAGTAGTCAGCCCGTTGCCAGCAGCCCTGCGGCTTTGAGCGTGACCACCAGCCCCTCGACAAACTGCGCATAGCCCGCCGCATTGGCATGCACGCTGTCGGCGCGCAGGTGCTCGCTGGCCAGCACATCAGCCCAGCCTTTGCTGTGCAGCGGAATCTTCAGTGCGCTGGCAATCTCTTCGTACATGGCGTGATCGCTCAACCGGCCTGCCGCCGCCATCAGCGACAGCTCGGGCACGGCCACCAGCAGCACCTGCGCGCCACTGGCGCGGGCCTGCTCGCAGATCTGGCGCACATGGGTGCGTGTGACCGATGCGCTCTGGCGGCGCAAAAAATCGTTGCCGCCAATGCTCACGATCACCAGCGCGGGGCTGTGCGTTTGCAGCAGCGCGGGCAGTCGCTCCAGCGCCTGTGCCGCGGTGTCGCCTGAGACGCCGCCATTGATGACTTTCCAGCCTGTCAGGCGCTGCAGCACGGCGGGGTAAGCGGCGTCGGGTGATGCGCCCACGCCCGAGGTCAGCGAATCGCCCAGGGCCAGCACCGTGGCCCCGGGCGCAATGGGCTGGGCGCGCGGCGCTTTGCGGCCACAGGCGGCAAGCGGTGCCAGCAGCGCGCTCACCAGGCCGGCCGCCAGCACGCGCCGGCGCGAGGGGCGCGAAGTGTGCGAGGGGCGGGAGAGGCCGTACGCTTCGGGTGGGAGTGGTTGAGTCTTCATCGCAAAAATCCCAGCGCAAAAGGCAGGCTGACGACGCCCAGCAGCGTGGACAGTGTCACCAGCCCCGCCACATACGGGCCGTTGTAGCCCATGCGCGCGGCCAGCACATAGCAGGTGGAGGCCGTGGGCAAGGCCGAGAACGCCAGCAGCACGGTGGTCTGCACCGGGTTGAGCGCAAACAGCTGCGCCATGGCAAACGCGATGAGCGGTTGCACCAGGTGGCGAATGGCCAGCACGGCGGTGCTGAGCGTTTTGCTGCGCGTGAGCAGGCCGAACTGCATGCCCGCGCCCGCCGCCATCAGGCCCAGTGCCAGCGAGGCCGCGCTGATGCGGCTCACCGTGGGCTCCAGCCACTCGGGAATGCGAAAGCCCAGCAGGTTCGCCACCAGCCCCGAGGCAGTGGCAATGATGAGCGGGTTGCGCAGCAGTTCGCGCACAAAGCCATGCTGCCCGTGGCGTGCCATGGGCCATACGGCGGCCACGTTGAACAAGGGCACGCAGACACCGATCAGCACGGCAATCAGCAGCAGGCCCTGCACGCCGGCCAGCCGCTCGGCCAGCGCCAGACCGATGAAGGAGTTGAAGCGAAACGCCACCTGCGCGCTGGCTGCGTGGTCGCGGGCGTCAATCCGCTTGCCCAGCCAGGGCCAGTGCGGCAGGCTGTAGGCCAGCGCAATGCCCGCCAGACCAGAAAGCAGGCCCGCGCCAATCAGGCCCGACGCGGCGCCGATGTCCACCGGGCTCCTCACGATGGACTGGAACAGCAGCACCGGAAACAGCAGGTAGTACACCAGGCTTTCCACCGGCTGCCACACCGAGCGGTTGAGTGCGGTGTAGCGACAAACCAGGTAGCCGAAGAGGATGAGGGTGAAATCGGGGAGGAGGAGCTGGGCGTAATTCACGGCGGTGAGAATACCCGAGGGGGCCGTTGTGTGCGGGTTGGCCCCTATGGGGAATCCATAGGTCTGAGCGCCATGCGTTGCGCATACGATAGGCGGGTCTTTTATCCACACAAAGGAGAACTGAATGCACCGTCGTCAATGGCTTGCTCTCACCCTTGCAGCCGCTGCTGGCAGCGCCGCGGCCCAGGGCTATCCCACCAAGGTCATCAAGCTGCAAGTGCCGTTTGCACCCGGTGGCACCACCGACATCATTGCCCGCGTGATTGCAGACCCGTTGGGCCGCGCGCTGGGCCAAAGCGTGATCGTGGAAAACAAATCGGGTGGCGGCGGCATCGTGGGCGCCAACGAAACCGCCAAGTCGGCACCCGATGGCTACACGCTCGGCGTGGCCACGGTGTCCACCACGGCGGCCAATCCGGCCATCAACCCCAAAACGCCGTACAACCCGCTGACCGATTTCACGCCCATCATCAACATTGCGGCCACGCCCAACATCATTGCGGTGCACCCCAGTTTCGCAGCCAAGGACTACAAGTCGTTCGTGGCCGAAGTCAAGAAGTCCCCTGGCAAGTATTCATACGCGTCGTCGGGCACGGGCGGCATTGGCCACCTGCAGATGGAGCTGTACAAGAACCTCTCCGGTACCTTCGTGACCCACATTCCCTACCGTGGTGCAGGCCCCGCCCTGAACGACACCGTGGCCGGTCAGGTGCCCATGATTTTTGACAACCTGCCTTCAGCACTGCCCTTCATCAAGGAAAACCGCCTGGTGCCCATCGTGGTGGCTGCACCCGAGCGCGTGGCGGCGCTGCCCAATGTGCCCACCTTCAAGGAACTGGGCCTGGAGCCAGTGAACCGCATGGCCTACTACGGCATCGTCGGGCCCAAGGGCCTGCCCAAGGAGGTGGTGGACAAGGTCAACGCAGCAGTGCGCAAGGCGCTGCAGGATCCGGCCGTGAAAAAGCGCATTGAAGAAACAGGCTCGATCATCGTGGGCAACACCCCCGACCAGTTTGCCGCGCAGATCAAGGCCGAGTACGCGGTGTACAAAGACGTGGTGGCCAAGCAGAAGCTGACGCTGGAATAATCCGGCGGCTTGCCACGCCAGCCGCCCGCAGTCCGGGCGGCTTTTTTACGTGCTATCGTTTTTAGATGCTTGCTGCCAGCCTGACCGCCATCGATACCTTTGTGGACGCCCTTTGGCTGGAGGACGGCCTGGCCCGCAACACGCTGGCCGCCTACCGGCGCGACCTCACGCTGTATGGCACCTGGCTGGCTGGCCAGCAACCCGCACTGGCACTGGATGACACGGCCGAGCACCACCTGCAGGCCTATTTTGCCGAGCGCCATGCCCAAACGCGGGCCACATCGGCCAACCGGCGCCTGACGGTGCTGCGGCGGTATTTTCACTGGGCGCTGCGTGAGCGCCGCATCAGCGCCGACCCCACCGTGCGGCTGGAGGCGGCACGCCAGCCGCTGCGCGTGCCCAAAACCCTGTCGCAGGCACAGGTGGAGGCGCTGCTCAATGCGCCCGACGTGGGCACGCCGCTGGGCCTGCGCGATCGCACCATGCTGGAGCTGATGTATGCCAGCGGCCTGCGCGTGACCGAGCTGGTCACGCTCAAGACCTTTCAGCTTGGCCTGAATGAAGGCGTATTGCGGGTGATGGGCAAGGGCAGCAAGGAGCGTCTGGTGCCGTTTGGAGAGGAGGCGCGACTGTGGATCGAGCGCTACCTGCAGGAGTCGCGCGGCATGATTCTGGGCGGCCAGCAGACCGAGGACTTGTTTGTCACCCAGCGGGGCGCCGGCATGACGCGCGTGATGTTCTGGATGATCGTCAAAAAGTGGGCGGCAGTGGCGGGCATTACCGTGCCGCTGTCCCCGCACACGCTGCGCCACGCCTTTGCCACGCATCTACTCAACCATGGGGCCGACCTGCGGGTGGTGCAGCTGTTGCTGGGGCATGTCGATATCTCCACCACCACCATCTACACCCATGTGGCACGCGAGCGCCTGAAAGCGCTGCATTCACGCCACCACCCCCGGGGGTGACGGCGGTAACGGGGTGGCAGCGGGGATAACGGTTGAACGGTGCAGGCAGGCCCGCGCGATCTGCGCCAAAATCGGCAGCTTTCCCTGAACACCGAAAGCCGTCATGCCCTTCAAAAGCCGTCGCAGCCTGCTGGCCGCCCTGTGCCTGAGCGCCCTGGTGCCACCACTGGCCCATGCCCAATCCCAAACGGCCGCCTGGCCCGCCAAGCCCATCCGCATCGTCGTCGCTTACCCCGCAGGTGGGGTGAGCGACACGGTGGCGCGTGCGCTGGCGGACAAGCTGGCGGTGCAGCTGGGGACCCCGGTGGTCATTGAGAACAAGGCGGGCGCCAGTGGCAGCATCGGCGTGGATGCCGTGGCCAAGGCAGCGCCCGATGGCTATACCCTGGGCTTTGCCGCCATCAGCCCGTTGGCACTCAACCCCCATCTGGGCAAATCGCCGTTTGACCCGCAAAAAGACATTGCGCCCGTAGTCAGTGTCATGTATTCGCCCGTGCTGTTGCTGGGCACCCCGGCCAGCAAGGCGAAGGATTTTCGCGATCTGCTGGCCACCGCGCGCGCCAAGCCGGGGGAGATCCGCTGGACCACCTCGGGCCCGGCGTCGCTGGGCCACATCATGCTCGAGCAGATCATGGCCAGCGCACAGGTGCAGATCACCCATGTGCCCTACAAGGGGGGCGGCCAGCAGATGAACGATGCCCTCGGCGGGCAGTTTGAAGTGCTTTCCACCAATGCAGGCCCTGCGGTGCAGCAGCATGTGAAAGCGGGCAAGCTCAAGCCACTGGCCGTTGGTGCCCCTGCGCGGCTGGCCAGCCTGCCCGACGTGCCCACGCTGGCGGAGCTGGGCCTGCCTGCTGCCAACATGTCATCGCTGTTTGGCATTTACGCGCCAGCTCAGACCCCAGCTGCGGTGCTGGAGCGGCTCAATGCCGAGCTGAACAAGGCACTGGCACTGCCCGATATCCGCAGCAAGCTCGATGCCACCGACAACGTGCCCACGGGCGGCACGGCGGCCGAATTTGCCCGCCAGATTGCGCTGGAATCCGAGAGCAACGCCCGCATCATCCGCAGCGCGGGCATCAAGGCCAACTGACTCTGGGGGGCGGGCAGCCGAAAGCTGCTTCTTTTTTTCCCCTCGGAGCGGGGCCTTTCACGCCGCGCGTGCCGCCCCTTTGGAAGTGGGCGGCACGGTGACCGGATTAGTCTTCGTTCAGCGTTTCCGCCCAGGTGAGGGCTTGCAGGTGCGCCCAGTTGACCTGGCGGTTGGACAGGTGCAAGGACTCGGCGGCCTTGGCAAATGCGGCCTCGTCGCCGCTTTCGCAGGCGCGTGTGAGTTCGAGAAACGGCGCAAAAACACCGGTGCCGTGCAGCAGTGCGTCCGTCACGGGTTGGGGCAAGGCCACCGATTCCAGGGCTTTTTCCAGGGGCACGCCCAGCATTACATCCAGCAGTGAGAAAACGCCCACCACAAAGGCGTTGTCGCATTCCTCGGGTGGCAGCAACTCGGCGGCCAGCAACTCCATCAGGCGACCACGCACCACCGCAGTGGTTCCCACGGCCGGCGGGGGACCGCCTGCGCGCGACGTGGTCATGAGCAAGGCTGCCCAGCGGAACAGCTTCTTGAGGCCCAGGATCATCACGGCATGGCGGAACGACGTGACTTCGCACGACAGGCCAAAGCCCGACGAGTTGATGAAACGCAGCAGGTTGAAAGACAGCGTGGGGTCTTTCTTGAGCAGGTCTTCGATCTCGGCCGTGCTGGCCTGTTTGCGCACCAGGTTGATGAGCTGGATGATGGTGGCCTGCGACGGGCGTATGGTGGTGGCCTTCACCAGCGAGGGTTTGGCGAACCAGTAGCCCTGGAACAGCTTGACCCCCAGATCCGCCATCAACTGGTATTGCTCGGGGGTTTCCACCTTTTCTGCAATCAGCGTGGCCTGGCTGTGCATGCCGGCAAATTTGACCAGCGGTCCCGCCAACTCGGGCTTGAAGGCCTGCATGTCGAGCTTGATAAAGCCCGCCAGCGGCAACCACGACACATAGCTGCGCTTGAGCACATGTTGATCGAACGCCAGCCGGAAACCCCGGGTGCGCAAGGCGTCCAGTGTGGCCACCCGGGCTTCAATTTCCTCGGCCGTGGCGCTGTCGGCGAGTGGGGGCACTTCGAGCACCACCTTGTCGGGGTGGATGAGCTCCAGGTGCCCGCCGGCGAGGCTTTCATGCGTGCAGTTGATGAATACGGTCTTCTTGCCCACCAGTGCTTCGGTGCCGGCATACGACAGGGCATTGAACAGCAGTGCGGCATCACTGGCAGCGGTATGTGAGTCCGACGCCGTGGAGCGGTCGAACAGCTCGTAACCATAGACTGCTCGGTTGGCGTCCACGATGGCTTGGCGTGCAATGATGGCCAGATTGTCGGTCTCTGTGCCGTCTGGGGCAGCCACTTCGGCTTGCGGAATGTCTTGTTCGTTGGTGCTCGACATGGATACGCTGGTAAGGGTGTTGCGGGGGGTCCGGTCCATTCTAGACCGGAGGCTCTGCCCGCAAGGTCAGTCCGTGAGCTGGTCCGCCCAGGCCAGTGCCTGCAGATGGGCAAAGTTGATTTGCTGGCTGGACAGGTGCAGGGTGCCCGCTGCACGGTCAAACACGGCGTCATCGCTGGATTCGCAGGCCTCGGCGAGCGTGAGCAGGTCGCCCAGGAAGCCTTCGCGCCGCAGCAGGGCGTCCGCGACCTCATCGGGCACGCTCAGCAGGCCGAGCGCTGATTCGATGGGCATGTTCAGCATCACGTCCAGCAGCGAGAAAATGCCCGCCACAAACGCCAGATCGGCCTCTTCAGGGGGCAGGGTTTCCAGGGCCAGCAGTTCCATCAGCCGCCCACGCACCACGGCGGTGTGGCCCACCGGCGACGGCGTGCCACTGGAGCGCGAGGCGGTCAGCAGCAGGGCCGCCCAGCGGAACAATTTTTTCAGGCCCATGAGCATCACTGCCTGGCGGAAGGATGTGATCTCGCGGTTCAGGCCAAAGCCCGAGGAGTTGATGAGCCGCATGAGGTTGAAGGCCAGTCCCGCGTCTTTTTTGAGCACTTCCTCGATGTCGTCCGTGCTGGCCTGCTTGCGCACCAGGTTGATGAGCTGGATGATGCTGGCCTGCGAGGCCGGGAGCAGCTTGGCCTCGACGAGCGCGGGGCGGGCGAACCAGTAGCCCTGGAACAGATCAATGCCCTGGCTGGAAACCATGTCGTATTGCTGCGCGGTTTCCACTTTCTCGGCAATCAGCTCGGCCTGCGAATGCCGGCCGGCATAGCTGATCAGCACGGCCAGCTGGTCGGGGGCGAGTACCGACAGATCCAGCTTGATGTAGTCTGCCAGCGGCAACCAGGGCGCGTAGGCGGATTCGAGCACGGTGTGGTTGAACGCCAGGTGAAAGCCGCGTTCGCGCAACCCCGCCAGAATGGGCAGGCGGGCCACCACCTCGGCGCTGGCGGCATGGCCCAAGGGGGGGATTTCGAGCACGACTTTGTCGGGGTCCAACAGTTCGAGGTGACCACCCGCCAGGCTTTCATGGGTGCAGTTGACGAAGATGAGCTTCTTGCCCACCAGCTCTTCGGTTCCGGCATGGGAGAGCGCGGTGAACACCAAAATGACATCGGTGGCGGCCGTATGCCCTGCGCCTGTGCGTGAGCGGTTGAACAGCTCATAGCCCACCACCATGTGCTGCGCGTTCACGATCGCCTGCCGCGCAATCATGGCAACAGACGATTGGTTGGGGGGCGGCGGTGAGTTGGCACCGTTGGCAAGATGTGTGGAC
>NZ_QOZT01000115.1:0-9914 GCF_003345135.1 Acidovorax sp. BoFeN1 | reverse complement strand
CACCTCGGGGGCGGGGTACACCAGCACCTGGGCGGCGGGGCGCCAGTAGCTCCAGACGCGGAAGGTGCCCAGCGGAAAACGGGTTTCGGCCACGAGCGTGGGCACCCGGTGCAGGCCCCGGCGCGTGGGCTGGAACGCCACCTGCACGCTGGCGCTGCCCTGCGCGGGCACGTCGGTCATGGCCCCGTCGTGCCTGCTTGTGCCATGGCCGTGCACGGACAGCGCAATGGCGTGGCGCGGCGTGCGCCGGTCGCTGAAAAGCTGCACTTCAAACGCCGTGCTGCCACCCAGAAAGTGGGGCTCGGGCGCTTTGAGGTGCAGCGTGATGCCGCGCAGCGTGGCGTGGCACACATGCATGCCCGCCACCGCGCTGCCAGCCAGCAAAAAGGTCAGCAGATAGCCCAGGTTGAGCTGGAAGTTGATGGACGCCACCAGCAGCACCAGCAGCGTGCCGGCCAGCATCCAGCCCGCGCCGGTGGGCAGGATGTACACATTGCGCTGTGTGAGTGTCAGGGTGTCGGACAGCGGCAGGCGTGCCTGCCACCAGCGCGCAAAGCGCGCACGCGCCCGGGCCAGCGGATTCAGCGCGGCCTGGTGCGAAGGCGTGGCAGCGCGTGCGGACGGCGTGGGTGCCAGGAGATCGGCAGCAGCGGTAGCAGCGGTAGCAGCGGTAGCAGCGGCGGAGGCGCCGGAAGGGGACGGCATGGCGTGCGGGCCCAAGACAGTCAAGGCAGGGGCACCGACTCGGCCATGGCGCGCACCTGCTCCACCGCGCCGCGCCGCGCGTCGCCCACGGGCACCAGGCGGTGCGCAATGGTCTGCGGCAGCACGGCCTGCACGTCGTCGGGCGCCACATAGTCGCGCCCGCTGATCAGCGCCTGGGCCTTGGCGGCGCGTACCAGCGCAATACCGGCGCGCGGCGACAGCCCCTGCAAGAACCAGCGGCCCGTGCGGGTGGCGGCGATCAGGTCTTGCACATAGTTGAGCAGCGGCTCGGCGGTGTGCACGGCCAGCACCTGGCGCTGCAGTTGCGCCAGCTCGTCCTGCGACAGCAGGGGCAGCAGGCTGTCCACCAGGTCGCGGCGGTCGCTGCCGGCCAGCAGCAGGCGCTCGGCGGCGCGGTCGGGGTAGCCGATGGAGATGCGCATCAAAAAGCGGTCGAGCTGCGATTCGGGCAGCGCAAAGGTGCCGAGCTGGTCGTGCGGGTTCTGCGTGGCGATCACGAAAAACGGGTGGGGCAGGGCGCGGGTTTCGCCCTCCACCGACACCTGTTTTTCTTCCATGGCTTCGAGCAGCGCGCTCTGGGTTTTGGGGCTGGCGCGGTTGATTTCGTCGGCCAGCAGCACCTGCGCAAAAACGGGGCCGGGATGGAACACGAAGGCTTCCTTGCCGCGCTCGTACACCGATACACCGGTGAGGTCGCTGGGCATCAGGTCGGCCGTGAACTGCACCCGCGAGAACTGCAGGCCAAACGTGCGCGCCAGCGCGTGGGCCAGCGTCGTCTTGCCCACGCCCGGCACATCCTCGATGAGCAGATGGCCGCCCGCCAGCAGGCAGGCCACGCAGTCCCGTACCTGGGCGCTTTTGCCCACAATCACCGTGTTAAGCTGGTCCAGAAGCGATTTGATTTTTGGCTGTGCATGCATGGCGCCACGTTATCCGAAAAAAGAGACACGGGGATTTCACTGTGAGCAAGACAGGCTATTTCACCCATCCCGACTGCCGAAAGCACGAAATGGGGCCGGGGCATCCCGAATGCCCCGAGCGGCTGGACGCCATCGAAGACCGTCTGCTGATCACCGGCGTGGCCGATGCCCTGGAGCGCTACGAAGCGCCCGAGGCCTCGATCGCCGACATCGAGCTGGCGCACAGCCGGCTCCATGTGGCGGCGATGCGCGGCCTGTCGGACCTGCTCAACGAAGATCTGCTGGCGGGTGGCCCTGCCTACTCGCAGATCGACACCGACACATCCATCAATGCGCACACCTGGAAGGCCTCGTTGCGCGCCGCCGGCGCGGCCCTGGCCGCCACCGACGCGGTGATGGCCGGCGAGATCACCAACGCGTTTTGCGCGGTGCGCCCGCCCGGCCACCATGCCTGCCACGACAAGGCCATGGGTTTCTGCTTTTTCAACAACGTGGCGGTGGCGGCCAAATATGCGCTGCAGCGCTATAAGCTGCAGCGTGTGGCGGTGGTGGACTTTGACGTGCACCACGGCAACGGCACTGAAGACATCCTGGCCAAAGACCCGCGCGCGCTCATGGTGGGCATCTTTCAGCACCCGTTCTATCCCTACAGCGGCGACCAGAATCCGGCGCCCAACATGGTGAATGTGCCGGTGGCGGCCTATACGCGCGGCATGGACATCCGCGAAATCATCGAGATGATGTGGATTCCGCGCCTGGAGGCCTTCAAGCCCGAGATGATCTTCATCAGCGCGGGCTTCGACGGCCACCGCGAGGACGACATGGGGCAGCTGGGTATGGTGGAGGCCGACTACGCCTGGATCACCCACCGGATCATGGATATCGCCCGGCGCTATTCCAAGGGCCGCATCGTTTCGTGCCTGGAAGGCGGCTACGTGATGGGCCCCCTGGCGCGCAGCGTGGAAGCCCATGTGCGTGTGTTGGCGGACCTGTAATTTTTGAAAAACCCCCTTATGACTTCTGCCGCTACACCGCTGTCAGTCGCGCGCGACGCGCGCGGCGTGGTGACCCTCACCCTGAACGACCCTGCCCGCTTCAATGCGCTGGGCTCTGAAATGCTGACCGCGCTGCAACAGGCGCTGGGCGCTGTTGCCCACGATGACAGCGCGCGCGTGGTGGTGCTGGCTGCCGAGGGCAAGGCGTTTTGCGCCGGGCACAACCTCAAGGACATGGCGGCGCACCCCGAGCTGGCCTGGTACCAGCAGCTGTTTTCGCAGTGCAGCCGCATGATGCTGAGCATCCACAAGCTGCCGGTGCCGGTGATCGCACGGGTGCAGGGCATGGCCACCGCGGCCGGTTGTCAGCTGGTGGCGCAGTGCGACCTGGCAGTGGCGTCCGACAACGCCAGCTTTGCCACCAGCGGCATCCACTACGGGCTTTTCTGCGCTACGCCCAGCGTGCCGCTGGTGCGCAATGTGCCGGCCAAGCGCGCCATGGAAATGCTGCTCACCGGCGACTTTATCGACGCTCCCACCGCGCTGGCGCAAGGCCTTGTGAACCGGGTCGTGGCACCCGATGCGCTGGACGCCGAAGTCGAGAAGCTCGTGCAATCCATTGTGCAAAAGCCCCGCGCGGCCATTGCCATGGGCAAGGCGCTGGTCTATCAGCAGCGTGAACTGGGCCTGGATGCGGCCTACCAGCTGGCCGGTCAGACCATGGCCGCCAACATGATGGACGGGGCGGCGCAAGAAGGAGCGCGGGCCTTTGCCGAAAAGCGCGCTCCTGCCTGGAAGGTTTGAACCCCGTGCAGTTTTCTTCGCCGATGTTTGACGACGTGCAGCAGTGGTTTCGGGCATTTGCACAGCCCACGGTTCTGGTGGAGCTTGTCACGCTGGCCGTGTGTGTGGCGCTGGCCTGGCTCATGGTGTCTGCCGTGCGCCGCGCGGTGCACCGCAACGAGCCGCGCTCCATCCTGTTTGGCCGCAAGGTGGTGGATGGCGTGCTGTTCCCCCTGACCTTGCTGGGCCTGGTTTATGTGGCGCGTGCGGTGGTGGTGCAGTGGGTGCCGTTGGCGGCGTTCAAGCTTGTGATTCCGGTGCTGATCTCGCTGGTGGTGATCCGCGTGGGGGTCAAGGTGCTGCAGGCCGCGTTCCCTCAGGCTGCCTGGGTGCGCCCCATCGAGCGCAGCATCTCCTGGCTGGCCTGGCTGGCCATGGTGCTGTGGGTTACGGGCCTGTTGCCGCTGGTGCTGCAGCAACTTGACGAAATCACCTGGAAGGTGGGCGCGTCCACGCTGTCGGTGCGCACCATGATCGAAGGTGTCGTGACGGCCTGCGCCGTGCTGATCGTGACCTTGTGGATATCGTCGGCCATCGAGGCGCGCCTGTTGCGCTCGGTCACGGGCAGCGAGCTGTCGGTCCGCAAGGCGTTCAGCAATGCGGCGCGTGCCCTGCTGATGTTTCTGGGCTTGATCCTTGCACTGTCGGCCGTGGGCATTGATCTCACAGCCCTGTCGGTGCTGGGTGGCGCCGTGGGTGTGGGCATCGGCTTTGGCCTGCAGAAGCTCGCGGCCAACTATGTGAGCGGCTTTGTCATTTTGGCCGAGCGCAGCGTGCGCATTGGCGACAACGTCCGGGTGGACGGCTTCGAGGGCCGCATCACCGACATCACCGGGCGCTACACGGTGATCCGGTCGGGGGTGGGGCGCGAATCCATCGTGCCCAACGAGATGCTGATCACCCAGCGGGTGGAAAACCTCTCACTGGCCGACCCGCGTGTGTGGATGTCCACCGTGGTCAGTGTGGGCTATGACAGTGATGTGGACCTCGTTATTCGTTTGCTGGGCGAGTCGGCACTGGTCAACCCGCGCGTGTTGCGCGACCCGGGGCCTGCGGTGGCTTTGTCGGCCTTTGGCGCGGACGGGCTGGAATTCACCGTTGGTTTCTGGATAACCGACCCAGAAAACGGGGTGCTGGGTTTGCGTTCGGACATCAACCTCGCCATCCTCGCGGCGCTGCGCGCCCATCAGATTGAAATTCCTTACCCCCAGCGCGTGGTGCACCTCCAGCGGCCGGAGTCGCCCGCTGGTGTCGAGGAGACCCGCGCTTCGCCAGGCGCTGCAGCCATTGCCTGATCTCGAAGCTTGGCAACTATCCGGGTTGACCCGCTTCGACCCGCAAGTGACAGCATGGGGTGGACATAGGGATCGTGCACTGGCCTATAATCCATAAAAAGCACGATCGTTCTTTTTATGACTCTTTGTATCGCGGGTAGCAGCGTTATTCGTTGCAGTGCGGCATAAAATGTTTTGTTTACGTAAACGTCAATTTAACCAACTCTAGGAGCCGCAGCAATGAAGGTCTTGGTCCCTGTCAAACGCGTGGTGGACTACAACGTGAAAGTCCGCGTCAAATCGGACGGCAGCGGTGTGGACACAGCCAACGTCAAGATGAGCATGAACCCCTTTGACGAAATCGCCGTCGAAGAGGCCGTGCGCCTGAAAGAAAAAGGCCTGGTGACCGAAGTCATCGCGGTGAGCTGCGGCGTGGCCCAGTGCCAGGAAACCCTGCGCACCGCCATGGCCATCGGTGCCGACCGCGCCATCCTGGTGGAGACCGACGCCGACCTGCAGCCGCTGGCCGTGGCCAAGCTCTTGAAGGCGCTGATCGACAAGGAGCAGCCATCGCTCGTGATCCTGGGCAAACAAGCCATCGACGACGACGCCAACCAGACCGGCCAGATGCTGGCCGCTTTGGCCGACCTGCCCCAGGCCACGTTCGCCAGCAAAGTCGAACTCTCGGCGGACAGCGTCAGCGTCACCCGCGAAGTCGACGGCGGCCTGGAAACCCTGGCATTGAGCCTGCCTGCCGTCATCACCACCGACCTGCGCCTGAACGAGCCCCGCTACGTCACCTTGCCCAACATCATGAAGGCCAAGAAAAAGCAGCTGGACACCATGAAGCCCGAAGACCTCGGCGTGGACGTGGCCCCGCGCCTCAAGACGATCAAGGTGGCAGAGCCTGCCAAACGTGGTGCCGGCATCAAGGTGGCTGATGTGGCTGCCCTGGTCGACAAACTCAAGAACGAAGCAAAAGTGATTTGACCCCCCTGAGTCGCTTTGCGCCTTCCCCCCAAGGGGGACGACACCCTCGGTGCGGGGCGGCCCTTCCTCGGTGTCCCGCGCATCGGCCCCGGTTGATCGAAGACCGCGGTTGATGCCGACACCCTCCAAGATTCAAGAGAAAGACGACTGTCATGACAACTCTCGTTATTGCTGAACACGACAACGCCACCATCAAAGGCGCCACCCTCAACACCGTCACCGCCGCTGTGGCCTGTGGTGGGGATGTGCATGTGCTGGTTGCCGGCCACAACGCAGCCGCCGCCGCACAGGCAGCCGCCCAGATCACCAGCGTTGCCAAAGTCATCCACGCCGACGCCCCTGGTCTCGAACACGGCCTGGCAGAAAACGTTGCCGCGCAAGTACTGGCCATCGCATCCAACTACAGCCACATCCTGTTCCCGGCCACCGCCAGCGGCAAGAACGTGGCCCCCCGCGTGGCCGCCAAGCTCGACGTGGCCCAGATCAGCGACATCACCAAAGTGGTGAGCCAAGACACCTTCGAGCGCCCCATCTACGCCGGCAACGCCATTGCCACCGTGCAAAGCGCAGACAGCGTCAAGATCATCACCGTGCGCACCACCGGCTTTGACGCCGCCGCCGCCACGGGAGGCAGCGCACCAGTGGAAACCGCCGCTGCCACAGCAGACGACGGCAAGAGCAAGTTCATGGGCAGCGAAATCGCCAAGAGCGACCGGCCCGAACTCACCGCCGCCAAGATCATCGTCTCCGGCGGCCGCGCCCTGGGCAGCAAGGAAAAGTTCGACGAAGTCATGACCCCGCTGGCCGACAAGCTCGGTGCAGCTCTGGGCGCCAGCCGCGCTGCAGTGGACGCGGGCTACGCGCCCAACGACTGGCAAGTGGGCCAGACCGGCAAGATCGTGGCGCCGCAGCTGTACATCGCAGCGGGCATCTCGGGTGCGATCCAGCACC
The DNA here is from genome assembly GCF_003345135.1 of Acidovorax sp. BoFeN1. Lineage (NCBI taxonomy): Bacteria > Pseudomonadati > Pseudomonadota > Betaproteobacteria > Burkholderiales > Comamonadaceae > Acidovorax > Acidovorax sp. BoFeN1. The sequence continues at coordinate 3,215 of NZ_QOZT01000115.1, read as the reverse complement.
TGGCGGGCATGAAGGACTCCAAGGTGATCGTGGCGATCAACAAGGACCCCGAGGCGCCGATCTTCAGCGTGGCCGACTATGGGCTGGAGGCGGACCTGTTTGCGGCCGTGCCGGAACTGGTCAAGGCGCTGTAACGCCAGGTCGACCGCAAAAAAGGCATCGCTTGCGGTGCCTTTTTTTTGACATTCACATCCCCCGGAGAACCCCATGAGCTACACCGCCCCCGTCAAGGACATGCTGTTCAACATGCAGCACCTTGCCAATATTGAACAAATCGCACAAATCCCCGGCTTCGAGGATGCTGGCCTGGACACGGCAGCTGCCGTGCTGGAAGAGTGCGCCAAGTTCACCGAGGGCGTGCTGGCTCCACTGAACTTCGAGGGCGACAAGAACCCGTCTTCGTGGAAGGACGGCGTGGTCACGGCCACCCCGGGCTTCAAGGACGCCTTCCGCCAGCTCACCAAGGGCGGCTGGCAGGGCCTGCAGCACCCTGCCGACTTTGGCGGCCAGGGCCTGCCCAAGACCATTGGCGCGGCCTGCACGGAGATGCTCAACAGCGCCAACATGAGCTTTGCCCTGTGCCCGCTGCTGACCGATGGTGCCATCGAGGCGCTGCTGACCGCAGGCAGCGACGAGCTCAAGGCAATCTACCTCGAAAAGCTCATCTCGGGCCAGTGGACCGGCACCATGAACCTGACCGAGCCCCAGGCCGGCTCGGACCTGGCGCTGGTGCGCACCAAGGCCGACCCGCAGCCCGATGGCACGTACAAGATTTTCGGCACCAAGATCTTCATCACCTGGGGCGAGCACGACATGGCCGAGAACATCGTCCACCTCGTGCTGGCCCGCGTGGCGGGAGCGCCCGAGGGCGTGAAGGGCATCAGCCTGTTTGTCGTGCCCAAGTTCCTCGTCAACAAGGACGGCAGCCTGGGTGCGCGCAACGACGCGCACTGCGTCAGCATCGAGCACAAGATGGGCATCAAGGCCAGCCCCACGGCGGTGCTGCAGTTTGGCGACCATGGCGGTGCCGTGGGCTACCTTGTGGGCCAGGAAAACCGTGGCCTGGAGTACATGTTCATCATGATGAACGCCGCGCGCTTTGGCGTGGGAGTCCAGGGCATTGCGATTGCCGAACGCGCCTACCAGAAGGCCGTGGGCTACGCCAAGGACCGCGTGCAAAGCCGCCCGGTGGACGGCAGCATGAACGTCAGCGCCGCCATCATTCACCACCCGGATGTGCGCCGCATGCTCATGACCATGCGCGCCTACACCGAGGGTTGCCGCGCCATGGCCAGCACGGCCGCTGCCGCCTACGACGCCGCGCACCACCACCCCGATGCCCAGGTGCGCAAGGACAATGCCACGTTCTATGAATTCATGGTGCCGCTGGTCAAGGGCTACAGCACCGAGATGAGCCTGGAAGTCACCAGCCTGGGCGTGCAGGTGCACGGCGGCATGGGCTTTATTGAAGAAACGGGTGCGGCGCAGTACTACCGCGATGCCAAGATTTTGACCATCTACGAAGGCACCACCGCCATCCAGGCCAATGACCTGGTGGGCCGCAAAACGGCGCGCGACGGCGGCCAGTCGGCCCGCGCCATCGCCGCGCAGATTGAAAAGACCGAAGGCGAACTGCTGGCCAGCGGCACCCCCGCAGCCAAGGCGGTGGCACGTCGGCTGGCGGCGGCGCGCCAGGCCTTCCTGGATGTGGTGAACTTCGTTGCCGGTGGCGCCAAGTCCAGCCCCAACGCCGTTTTTGCGGGCAGCGTGCCTTACCTCATGCTCGCCGGCAACCTGGTGGCGGGCTGGCAGCTGGCGCGCAGCCTGCTGGTGGCCGAGGCACTGTTGCCCAAGGGACAGGACGCAGCCTTCCTGCGCGCAAAAATCACCACGGCGCAGTTCTATGCCGAGCACATCCTGGTCAAGGCGCCAGGCCTGCGCGACAGCATCGTTGAAGGCGCCGACAGCGTGACCGATCTGGCGCTGGAAGCCTTCTGAAGCTTGCCTGCCATGTGACGCACCCCGGATACACGGGGGCTATTTTATATAAAAATGATAGCTGCAAGCGCTTATTCAATAAGCGCTAGAGGCACATTTGATTCATATTTTTCGGAAAGTTGTTGCCATGTCCAAACTGCCTCCCGTGTTGCAGAACCTGTCACTGCCTGTGATCGCATCGCCGCTATTCATCATCAGCAACCCCAAGCTCGTGATCGAGCAGTGCAAGGCGGGCGTGGTGGGTTCGATGCCCGCGCTCAACGCCCGCCCCGCCGAGCTGCTGGACGAATGGCTGGCTGAAATCACCGAAACCCTGGCGGCCTACAACAAAGCCAACCCAGACAAGCCCGCTGCGCCCTTTGCCATCAACCAGATCGTGCACAAGAGCAACGACCGGCTGGAGCACGACATGCAGGTCTGCGCCAAATACAAGGTGCCGATCATCATCACGTCCCTGGGCGCACGCGAAGACGTGAACCAGGCCGTGCACGCCTGGGGCGGCATCGTGCTGCACGACATCATCAACAACAAGTTTGCGCACAAGGCCATCGAAAAGGGCGCCGATGGCCTGATCGCCGTGGCCGCGGGCGCTGGCGGCCATGCCGGCGTTAAGAGCCCGTTTGCGCTGATTCAGGAGATTCGCCAGTGGTTCGACGGCCCGGTGGCGCTGAGCGGCTCCATCGCCAGCGGCGATGCCGTGCTGGCGGCCCAGGCCATGGGCGCGGACTTTGGCTACATCGGCTCGGCCTTCATTGCCACGCACGAGGCGCGCGCCTCCGATGCCTACAAGCAGGCCATCGTGGACGGCAATTCGGACGACATCGTCTACAGCAACCTTTTCACCGGCGTGCACGGCAACTACCTGGCACCGTCTATCCGCGCAGCCGGCATGGACCCGGACAATCTGCCCGAGTCCGACCCCAGCAAGATGAATTTTGGTGGCGACGCGAAAAAGGCCTGGAAGGACATCTGGGGCTGCGGCCAGGGCATCGGCGCGATCAATGCGGTGACCAGCACGGCAGAGCTGGTGGACAAGCTGCGCGGCGAATACCAAGCCGCGCGAGCGCGGTTGAAGCTGTAATTCTGGATAGGCGGATTCCAGAACGAAGTGCACCAAGCAATAGGTTGGGCCAAGAGTGCATAGGATGCTCTCTTGTTGACCGGCCAGTCGCAAAGGAAAGCACTTTGAACTACACACACTTGACCCGAGAAGAACG
>NZ_QOZT01000114.1:0-9922 GCF_003345135.1 Acidovorax sp. BoFeN1 | reverse complement strand
CTGCACCCACCCGCTCAGTCCGCCTGATTGGCGCGCCCACCGACATCGGTGCTGGCGCACGCGGCGCCTCCATGGGCCCCGAGGCGCTGCGCGTGGCGGGGCTGCAGCAGGCCCTCGAAAGCCGGGGCCTGCAGGTGTGCGACCTGGGCAACCTGACCGGCCCCGCCAACCCCTGGCTGCCGCCCGTGCACGGCTACCGCCACCTGCCCGAGGTGGTGCAGTGGAACCAGCGCGTGTTCGACGCGGTGTTGGCCCAATTGCAGCAGGGCCACCTGCCCATCTTGCTGGGCGGCGACCACAGCCTGGGCCTGGGCAGCATCAGCGCCGTGGCGCGCCATTGTGTGGAGGCGGGCAAAAAACTGCGCGTGCTGTGGCTCGATGCCCACGCCGACTTCAACACCAGCGCGCTCACGCCCAGCGGCAATGTGCATGGCATGCCAGTGGCCTGCCTGTGCGGCTTTGGCCCGCAAGAGCTGACGGGGCTGGCCCGCATGCCCGGCGGGGGGCCGGCATTGCGGGCAGATCAGATTCGGCAGATCGGCATTCGCAGTGTGGACGCGGGCGAAAAGCGCTTTGTGCACGAACAGGGGCTGGAGGTGTTCGACATGCGTTTCATCGACGAAGTGGGCATGCGCCAGACCATGCAGCAGGCGCTGGCGGGGCTGGACGACGAAACGCACCTGCATGTGAGCTTCGATGTCGATTTTCTGGACCCCGACATTGCGCCCGGCGTGGGCACCACGGTGCCCGGTGGCCCCACCTACCGCGAAGCGCAGCTGTGCATGGAGATGATTGCCGACAGCGGACGGCTGGCCTCGCTCGACGTGGTGGAACTCAATCCGGCGCTCGATGTGCGCAACCAGACCGCGCTGCTGGCCGTGGACCTGGTGGAATCGCTCTTTGGAAAAAGCACGCTGATGCGGGTGCCTGCCTGAAGACCAGGCCGCTGCAGCGGCCTCAGCGCCTGGCCACCGCCAGACGGCGCAGCAACTGCTGCACGATGTCGGTCTGCATGTTGCGAAACAGCAGGGCCTCTTCCGCCTCCTTGGCCAGGGCGATGGCTTCGTTGTAGCTGATCTCGCGCTGCTGGAGCAGCTCGGTGTCGGGAATCAGCTCATCGCCTGCCGGCGTGCGCAGCTTGAAACGCACACGCAGGCGCAGCTCCAGTTCACGCACCTGCCCCGAAGCGTTGAGGCCCACCACCGCGCGTTCGTGCTGCTCCGACAGCAGATCGAGCACGGCCTGCGCCGTTGGCAGCGCGGCCGGGTCGCGCAGCACCTGCAGCTTGCTGCCCGATCCCTCCAGCGTGCGCGTCAGCTCCCGCGCCAGTGGCGAGCCCTGGGGAGCCGCCACATACAACGATGCAAAGGAAAATTCGGGCACCCCCCGCAGGCGAAAACCGCAGGCGGTCAGCAGGGCCACAGGGGCAAGGGAGAGCAGTGTGCGCTTGTTCATCATGGTCAGACCACCACGTTCACCAGGCGGCCGGGCACCACGATCACCCGCTTGGGTGCGGCGCCGGCAGCCTGGGCCACAAAGGCCTCGCTGGCCAGCGCGATGCGCTCGATCTCGGCCTTGTCGGCCTGGGCGGGCACATGGATGGAGCCGCGCAGCTTGCCGTTGACCTGCAGCATGAGCTCAATCTCGTCCTGCACCAGCGCATCGGGGTCCACCTGAGGCCAGGGGGCATCGAGCAGATCGCCCAGGTGCCCGGCGTAACCCAGTTGCGACCACAGGCTGTGTGCCACATGCGGCGTGGCGGGGTACAGGCAGCGCAGCAAAATGCCAAAGCCTTCGATCAGTGCCACCTGGGCGCCCGCGCACTCCAGCGCCTTGAAGTCTTCGAGCGCGTTGATCATCTTCATCGCGCCCGAGACCACCGTGTTGTACTGCATGCGCTGGTAGTCGTAGTCCACCTGCTTGAGCACGGTGTGGATCTCCAGGCGCAGTGCCTTGGCTTCCTTGCCAAATTCAACGTCTTTCAGGCTGCTAGCGCTTGCCACGCTTGCGGTAGCAGCTTCCATATCCATAGCAGACAACTTCACGCCGAAGTTCCACACCCGGCGCAGGAACCGGTAGCTGCCTTCCACCGCAGCGTCGTTCCACTCCAGGGTGGCCTCGGGCGGGGCGGTGAACATGGTGTACAGGCGGGCGGTATCGGCGCCGTACTTCTCGATCAGGTCCTGCGGGTCTACGCCATTGTTCTTGGACTTGGACATGGTGCCCACGCCCTCGTAGTCGATGGGCGTGCCCACGGGCAGCAGGCCGTCACCACTGGTGGCTTCGTTCTTGAGCTTGGCACCGATGATCTTGCCGCCCTCATCGAGCACATGCTCCACATCGTGCGGCCAGAAGTAGTCCTTGCCACCCTTGGCGGTGCGGCGGCTGTAGATGTGGTTGAGCACCATGCCCTGTGTGAGCAGCTTGGTGAAGGGCTCGTCCACTTTCACGAGGCCCAGGTCGCGCATGACCTTGGTCCAGAAGCGCGCGTACAGAAGGTGCAGGATGGCGTGCTCAATACCGCCGATGTACTGGTCCATCGGCATCCAGTAATCGGCGCCCTCGGCAACCATGGCGTCGGCATTCTTCGGGTCGCAATACCGCATGAAGTACCACGAACTGTCCACGAAGGTGTCCATGGTGTCGGTCTCGCGGCGGGCTGCCTTGCCGCACACGGGGCAGGTCACGCCGGCATGAAAGCCTTCGTGCTTGTGCAGCGGGTTACCCGAGCCATCGGGCACGCAGTCGGCAGGCAGCACCACGGGCAGGTCTTTTTCGGGCACCGGCACGGCGCCGTGTTCGTCGCAGTGAATTATTGGGATCGGCGTGCCCCAGTAGCGCTGGCGGCTCACGCCCCAGTCGCGCAGGCGCCAGGTGGTTTTGAGTTCGCCCAGGCCTTTTTGCGCCAGCGCATGGGCCACGGCGGCCACGGCGTCCTTGTAAGAGAGGCCGCTGAAGTTGTCAGAGTTGATGGTGACGCCGCGCTGTTTGTCAGCGTACCAGTCATGCCACTGGTGGTAGTCGAAGTGCTCGCCATCCACCAGCACCACCTGCTTGATCTCGATGCCGTATTTGAGGGCAAACGCAAAGTCACGCTCGTCGTGCGCGGGCACGCCCATCACGGCGCCGTCGCCGTAGCCGATGAGCACGTAGTTGCCCACCCACACCTCCACCGGCAGGCCCGTGAGCGGGTGCGCGACGAACAGGCCAGTGGGCACGCCCTTCTTCTCTTGCGTGGCCAGCTCGGCTTCGGTGGTGCCGCCGCTCTTGCATTCTTCAATGAAGGCCTTGAGCGTGGGGTTGGTCTTGGCAGCGTGCGCGGCCAGCGGGTGCTCGGGCGCCACGGCGCAGAAGGTCACGCCCATGATGGTGTCGGCGCGCGTGGTGAACACGTACATCTTGCCGTCGCCAATCAGCGCACCGTCATCCCCTGCAATCTCGTGTGTGAAGGCAAAACGCACGCCCTCCGATTTGCCAATCCAGTTCTCCTGCATCAGCTTCACACGCTCGGGCCAACCGGGCAGCTTTTCGCCGGTCACAAAGTCGAGCAGCTCTTCGGCGTAGTCGGTGATCTTGAGGTAGTAGCCCGGAATCTCGCGCTTTTCCACGGTGGCACCGGTGCGCCAGCCCTTGCCGTCGATCACTTGCTCGTTGGCCAGCACGGTCTGGTCCACCGGGTCCCAGTTCACCACCTGGGTCTTGCGGTAGGCGATGCCCTTTTCCAGCATCTTCAAAAACAGCCACTGGTTCCATTGGTAGTACTCGGGGTCGCAGGTGGCGACCTCGCGGCTCCAGTCGATGGCCAGTCCCATCGCCTGCATCTGCTTTTTCATGTAGGCGATGTTTTCGTAGGTCCACTTCGCCGGTGGAACTCCGTTCTTCAGGGCGGCGTTCTCGGCAGGCAGGCCGAAAGCGTCCCAGCCCATGGGCATGAGCACGTTGTAGCCGTTCATGCGCAGCTGGCGCGTGAGCATGTCGTTGATGGTGTAGTTGCGCACATGGCCCATGTGCAACTTGCCGCTGGGGTAAGGCAGCATCGAGCAGGCGTAGAACTTTTTCTTGCTCGTGTCTTCCGTCACGCGGTAGGCGTCGGTGGCGGTCCAGTGGTCGTGCGCGGCGCGCTCGACGTCTTGGTGGGAGTATTTTTCTTGCATGGGAGCTCTGCTGGATGAGAGGAATGCAGCCGCTGGGCTGCTGCTTTGCCAGATTTTAGGCGGTCACGGGGAACGCGCCCGGCCGTGCGCCGCACCCGGTGCGGGGTCTGGGCTTGCCGTCAGGGGCTCAGCGCGCCGCAGCGGGCTGTTCGGCAACAAACCCGATGCGCTGGAGCCCGGCGCTGTGGGCCGCACCCATGACTTCGACCACGCGGCCGTATGGCACGGCGGCATCGGCACGCAACTGCACTTCCGTATCGGGACGGGCCGCACCGATGCGCTGCAGCCGCTCGGCCAGGGCTGCCTGCGAAAGCGGCTGGTCCTCCAGAAAGGCCTGGCCCGTCGCATCCACCACCAGCGTGATGGACTGCGGTGCGGCGCCCGGCGTGGCACCCTCGGTGCGCGGCAGATCCAGCCGGATCGAACTGGCCATCAATGGCGCCGTGAGAATGAAGATGACCACCAGCACCAGCATCACATCCACCAGCGGCGTCATGTTGATGTCGCTCATGGGCTGCGGCCCGGGGGTGCGCTCCAGCCGGCCGAAACTCATGTTTCCACGCGCTCCGTCATGCCGACACGACCTTGGGGGGCGCGGTGTCGACAAGGAGTTCGCGCAGGTCGCGCGCAAAACCTTCCAGGTCAGCCTCGATGCGGCCAATGAAGCGCCCGAACACGTTGTAAGCCAGCACCGCCGGAATGGCCACCGCCAGACCCGCAGCCGTCATCACCAGGGCCTCGCCCACGGGACCGGCCACGCGGTCGATGGTGATCTGCCCGGCTCCCGCCATGGCGCTGAGGGCGTGGTAGATGCCCCAGACTGTGCCGAGCAAGCCAACGAAAGGGGCGGTGGACCCGACTGTTGCCAGAAGCACCTGGCCCCATTGCAGCCTGCCCAGCGCGCCGTGCAGGGCGTCCCGCAGCACGCGGGTGAGTTGCTGCGACAGGCTGCCGGAAGTCGCCAGCGTGGCCTGCTCAGCTGAATCAGGACGTGTCGCTATTGATTTTGTAGCAACAACCATAGACAGAACAAGCGCCTCGCGATCAAAAGACTGCAAACGCTGCACCGCAACGTCCAGCGATGGCGCCTGCCAGAAAGCCGCTGTGCACCGCGCCACGTCGGCCAAGGCCCGGCGCATGACGCGCGCCTTCCACAAAATCACCACCCAGCTGGCCACTGACATGGCGAGCAGCAGCAGGGCCGTGCCCTGCGTCACGGCATCCCCTTGGCGCCACCAGTGAAGTGCGTCCATGGCGGCTCGCCGGGGGCGCTAGTTCAGACCCAGCACGTCGAACATGTCGAACATGCCGGTCTTGCGGTCTGCGAGAAAGCGCACGGCGCGCAGGCTGCCCTGGGCATAGGTGGCGCGGCTGGACGATTTGTGCGTAATCTCGATGCGCTCGCCAATGCCGGCAAACAGCACGGTGTGGTCGCCCACGATGTCGCCACCTCGGATAGTGGCAAAGCCGATGCTCGACGGATCGCGTTCCCCCGTGACGCCTTCGCGCGCATACACGGCGCAGTCCTTGAGGTCACGCCCCAGCGCATCGGCAATCACTTCTCCCATCTTCAGTGCGGTGCCGGAGGGCGCATCGACCTTGTGGCGGTGGTGGGCTTCGATGATCTCGATGTCGTAGCCAGTGGCCATGGCCTTGGCGGCCATCTGCAGCAGCTTGAGCGTGACGTTCACGCCCACGCTCATGTTGGGCGCCATCACGATGGCCGTGCGCTGTGCACATGCCGCAATCTCGATCTTCTGCGCGTCCGTGAAGCCCGTGGTGCCGATGACCGCCTTCACGCCCAGCTCACTGCACAGGGCCAGATGGGCCAGTGTGCCTTCGGGGCGGGTGAAATCGATCAGCACATCGGCATTCTTCAGGCCCGTGCGCAGGTCCGCAGTGATGGCCACGCCACTCGCGTGGCCCAGAAATGCCGTGGCATCCGAGCCGATGGCGGGGCTGGCCGCCACATCCAGGGCCCCAGCCAGCACCATGTCCTCGCTGGCACGCAAGGCCTCGATCAGCATGCGGCCCATACGGCCGGACGCACCAGCCACCGCGACACGCAGGGCTTTGGAAGTGGGTTGGGAGGGCAAAGAGCTGCCTGTCATGTCATTCCTGTGTCGGTGAATGCGGCGGGGCATGCCGGGTGCCGGCACCCAAAGCCGCGGTCTTTAGCGCGCGGGCGCTTCGAGTGGGGGGTAAGAGGTGGAAACCGGTTCAGCAGGTGCGGCCGCTGGTGCGTTGGCCGCGCGCTCGGGAGCCGGGAAACGCGCCAGTTGGGCGTCGGTGGCTTCCAGCACGGGCACCTTGCCCTTGGTGGAGCGCGATCCCAGGGAGGCCACAAACTCGGCTTCGGAGGGCATGGCATCGCCGTCAAATCGCTGCAGCAGATCGCCCTGGAAAAACAACGTGAGCTTGCGCGTCTGGAGGTCTTCACCCGGACGCTTGATGGTGAACACATATTCCCAGCGCTCGGCATGGAACAGGCTGGTCACCAGGGGCGTACCAAGAATGTCGCGCACCTGTTGCCGGCTCATGCCCGGCGCAAGCGCCTCGATCTGCTCGCGCGAAACAAAATTGCCCTGCACCACATTCGCCTTGTAAGGCGTCACGACGCTGGCCAGGCGATTGCTGGCATTGTCCAGGCTGCTGCAGCCGGCCACGGCAGTCAGGCAGACACCGATGAACAAGGTCACGCCCAGACGGGCGCTGCTATGGGCTTTGACGGGCATGGAAAAGGGTCGTAAGGCTATGATCGACCCATTGTAGCGGCTGGTCCTGTGGGCCTGGTCGAGCCCGCCGACACACGAAAGACACGGTCATGACGAATATCGACGAACTCAAAAGCACGGGCCTGAAGGCCACCCTGCCGCGCCTGAAGATCCTGGAGATTTTTCAGAAGGGCGCGCAGCGCCACATGACGGCTGAAGATGTCTTTCGCGTCCTGCTGGAAGAGCGCTCGGACATAGGGCTGGCCACGGTCTATCGCGTGCTCACGCAGTTCGAGCAGGCGGGCATTCTGATCCGCAGCAACTTCGAAAGCGGCAAGGCGGTTTACGAACTCGACGAAGGCCAGCACCACGACCATTTCGTGTGCACGTCGTGCGGCAAGGTGGAAGAGTTCTACGACCCCGAGATCGAAAAGCGCCAGCAGATCATTGCCAAGGCCAAGGGCTGGGTGGTGCAGGACCACACGATGGCCCTGTATGGCCAGTGCGCCCACTGCGCAGCCAAATGAAGCCCCCCTGAGGCGCTGCGCGCCTTCCCCCTGAAGGGGGACGCCGCCGGCGCGGCGGGGCGGCCCTTGCGCGGCGGCCGCTGGCTTGGCCGCGACGGGCTCTTGGGCCTGCGGACAGCGCGCACACAATTGCCTGGAACGGTTGCCGAGCCTGTTGCCCGACCTGCGAATCAGCCCCCGGTGTCGCGTTCCATGGCGCGGCGATGCCGCTCCACAAATTCCTGATAAGTGTCGATGCCGCGCAACTGCAAGATGGTGTTGCGCACGGCCGCCTCCACGAGCACGGCAATATTGCGCCCCGCCACCACCTGGATCACCACCTTGAGCACCGGCACGCCCAGCACGTCCTGCGTGAGCGGCTCGTAGGGCAGGCGCTCGTATTCGCGCTCCAGCGTTTCCTTGCGCACCAGGTGCACGATGAGCTTGAGGCGCATCTTGCGGCGCACGGCGGTTTCACCAAAGATGGCGCGGATGTCCAGGAGGCCAATGCCGCGCACTTCCAGCAGGTTCTGCAGCAGCTCGGGGCACTTGCCCTCAATGGTGGTCTGGTTGATGCGAAACAGGTCAACAGCATCGTCGGCCACCAGACCGTTGCCGCGCGAGATTAGCTCCAGCCCCAGCTCACTTTTGCCCAGGCCGGATTCACCCGTGATCATCACCCCCAGGCCCAGAATGTCCATGAACACGCCGTGCATCGTGGTGCGGTCGGCAAAGTGCTTGGACAGGTAGGCACGCAGCACATCAATGACGAACGCCGACGACTCGTGCGTGGCGAACATCGGAATCTGCGCCCGCTCGCACATGGACAGCAGCGCATCCGGCGCAACCTGGCCATCGGCCAGCACCAGCACGGGCGGCTCCAGCGTGACAATGCGCGCAATGCGGCGCTGGCAGTCTTCGGGGGTGGCATTGACGAGGTAGGCGATTTCTCGCTCGCCCAGAATCTGCACCCGATAGGGGTGGATGTAGTTGAGATACCCCACCAGATCGGCGCCCGAGCGTGCCGCACGCACGGCCACTTCGTCAAAGCGCCGCTCGGAAGCACCAAGGCCGGCCACCCATTCCCATTTCAGGGTGCCCCGGAATTCCTCAAACAGGACATCGGCACTGACGACGTTGGGCTTCAAGACAGTCCCGCGAAGGCGAAGAAAAAATCAGGCGGCCTGGGTGGACTGCCAACCGGCGATCATGCCGTGCAGCACCGCGGCGTCGTCGCACGCCTTGAGCCTCTCGCGCAGCACCGAGTCGCTCAGCAGCTCGGCAATTTCGGAGAGGATTTCCAGGTGCTTCTGGGTCGCGGCTTCGGGTACGAGCAGAAAAATGAGCAACCCAACCGGCATTTCGTCGGGCGCATCGAAACCAATCGGCTGCGCGAGTTGAAACACCGCCGCCATCGGCGCCTTGAGGCCCTTGATGCGGCCATGCGGAATGGCCACGCCGTGTCCCAGGCCCGTGGAGCCTAGTCGCTCACGCGCAAAGAGGCTGTCGGTGATCAGCGCCCGCGAAAGACCGTGCTGGCCTTCAAACAGGAGACCCGCTTCTTCGAAAGCACGCTTCTTGCTGGTGGCGTCAACGCTCACGAGCACTTGAGCGGAGGGCAGGATGGATGCGAGTCGGTTCATGGTCAAGGAAACAATTATGCACACATTGGCAGAAACCCTGATCAAAACCCGCAAGCCACAAAAAAACCGCCCCGGGGGGCGGCTGCGGCCGACAGGCAGCGCATCTGCATGGCTTACGCGAGCATCTCGCGTTTGGATGCGTCGTAGTGGTCCTGGATGCGGTCTTTATGGCGCACGACCTGGCGATCCATCTTGTCCACGAGCTCGTCCACAGCGGCATACAGGTCGAAATGGGAGCTTTCTGCAAACAGGTCGCTTCCCTTGACGTGGATGTTGCATTCCGCTCGCTGCCGTTTCTCTTTTTCCTTCTGTTTCTCTACTGTCAGCAGCACCTTGACGTCCACTACCTGATCGAAATGGCGCGTGATCCGGTCGAGCTTGGTCGTGACGTAATTGCGCAAGGCGGGGGTAACTTCGAGGTGGTGACCGCTGATCGTCAAGTTCATAAGTAAGTCTCCTGTGGCTCTTTGACAAAAATGCCGCTCTGGATCAGAGGAACGGCCCGGCTAACTCGGATACATGCGTCGACGCGAATTCACTATGCCCCCGCGCAATGCCAAAAGCAATCCCATACCGCCCTTGGCGGGCGGGTTATGTCGGTGAAGGTGCCACGGCGAAAAAAAACGCGCACAATGGGTCGGCTGTGGGCAAAGTCCCCAAAACGCCCCCCAGTGCGTGCCCCACCAACGCGGCAGTTGCCCGCCTTGCAAGGCACCCCCTGCATTGCCACGGCCTTGCGCGCAGCCGCCCAGAGCCGGGGCCCCACCCGGTGCGCTGCTGCGTAAAATCAAACGGTTCGAAGCAGCCCTGATCGCCCGCAATCCTTAACACTTTCCTGGCACGGAACCCTCTTCACGCTCCGCCTGCCCGCACTACCACCATGACCCAGCCCAGCCCCCAAGCCC
>NZ_QOZT01000113.1:0-10017 GCF_003345135.1 Acidovorax sp. BoFeN1 | reverse complement strand
GGGGGGTGATGGGGTACATGGCAGCGTTTTCTATGGGGGCAGTCAATCACAATGCAGTGGCGAGCCATTATTGCGTCTGGCCCTGAAACCGGGCGCAAAGGCCTCTCGCAGCCATTCCACGAAAACCGCCACCGCGCGTGGCACATGGGCCGAGTAGGGGCGGATCGCATGGATGGTCTCGCTGAAGGTGCCAACGGGCCGCCAATCCGGCAACACCTCCACGAGCTTGCCCGCCTGTAGCGCTGCCTGCGCGCTGAAGTCGGGCACCAGCGCGATGCCCAGGCCCGCCAGCGCCGCATCGCGCAGGGCCTCGCTGTTGTTGGCGGCCAGCGGGCCGGTCACGGGCACGGTCAGGCGCGGGGAGTCCCCCGGCACCATGGGCTCGAACGTCCATGCCGGGGCCTCTTGGGTGCGGGGGTAGTGCAGGCAGTCGTGCTGGCGCAGGTCGTCCGGGGTCGTGGGTATGCCGGTGCGGCGCAGGTAGGCGCGGTTGGCCACCAGCACGGATTGCGTGGTGCACAGCGGCCAGGCCACATGGGTGTCGGGCGCCACGGCGGTGTGGCGAATGGCCAGGTCCAGGCCTTCGAGGGTGAGCGAGCGCAAGTTGTCTGACAGGTCCAGCTCCAGCCGCACCTCCGGGTAGGCGCGCAAGAAGGCCGGTAGCCGGGGCACGAGTTGCTGGCGTGCCAGTGCCACGGGGGCGGTCACGCGCAGGCGGCCATGGGGCACGCCGGCGCGGTCGCACACGCCGGCAAAACTCTCGGCGATGCGCTCGAAGGCTCCGCGTGTGTCGTCCACCAGTTGCCGGCCCGCCTCGGTCAGGCCCACGCTGCGCGTGGTGCGCCGCACCAGCGGAACGCCTGCCGCGCGCTCCAGCTCGGCAATGTGCTGGCTCATGGCGGCCTTGCTCACGCCCAGGCGCGCCGCCGCGCCGGTGTAGCTGCCTTGCTCGCCCAGCACCACCAGCCAGTGCAGGTGGGACCACAGGGTTTCGGGGGTGGCGCGGGTGGATGATTTCATGGCGCTATTGTTCACCATGGTGAACAATCAATTCACGGTGGCGGTCTTGGCGGGGCGGGGTGCGGCTTCTAGACTGCAGGCCACTACCCACTGATTTTTAAAGAGGTTTGCATGACCACAGCCACCGAGCCGACCATTGGCCACTACATCCAGGGCCAGCGCGCCGCCGGCACCAGCACCCGCAGCCAGGAGGTGACCAATCCCGCCACAGGCGCGGTGACGGGCCGCGTGGCGCTGGCCAACCGCGGCGATGTGGATGCGGCCGTGGCTGCGGCGCAGGCTGCTTTTCCGGCCTGGGCCGACACGCCACCGATCCGCCGCGCGCGCGTGCTGTTCAGGTTTCTGGAGCTGGTCAACCAGCACAAGGACGCGCTGGCCCATGCCATCACGGCCGAGCATGGCAAGGTGTTCACCGATGCGCAGGGCGAGGTGGCGCGCGGCATCGACATCATCGAATTTGCCTGCGGCATTCCGCAGCTGCTCAAGGGCGACTTCACCGACCAGGTGAGCACGGGCATCGACAACTGGACGCTGCGCCAGCCCCTGGGCGTGGTGGCGGGCATCACGCCGTTCAACTTCCCGGTGATGGTGCCGATGTGGATGTTTCCGGTGGCCATCGCTGCGGGCAACACCTTCGTGCTCAAGCCCAGCCCCACCGATCCCACGGCCTCGCTGCTGATGGCCGACCTGTTCAAGCAGGCAGGGCTGCCCGACGGTGTGTTCAACGTGGTGCAGGGCGACAAGGAGGCGGTGGATGCGCTTATCGAGCACCCCGACGTGAAGGCGGTGAGCTTTGTGGGTTCGACCCCTATTGCGAACTACATCTATGAAACCGGTGCCCGCCACGGCAAGCGCGTGCAGGCCCTGGGGGGCGCCAAGAACCACATGATCGTCATGCCCGATGCCGACATCGATCAGGCCGTGGACGCCCTCATCGGCGCGGGCTACGGCTCGGCCGGTGAGCGCTGCATGGCCATCAGCGTGGCCGTGCTGGTGGGGGATGCCGCCGACAAGCTGGTGCCCAAGCTCATCGAGCGCACCAAGGCGCTCAAGGTGCTCAATGGCACCAACCTGGCGGCCGAGATGGGCCCCATCGTCACCCGTGCCGCCCACGAGCGCATCTCGGGCTACATCGACCTGGGCGTGAAAGAGGGCGCACAGCTGCTGGTGGATGGCCGTGGCTTTGACGGCAAGCAGGCGGGCGAAGGCTGCGAAGGCGGTTTCTGGCTGGGGGGCACGTTGTTTGACCATGTCACGCCCGCCATGCGCATCTACAAGGAAGAGATTTTCGGCCCCGTGCTGGCGGTGGTGCGCGCCAAGGATTTTGGCGAGGCCGTGCAGCTGGTCAACGACCATGAGTTCGGCAACGGCGTGGCCTGCTTCACGCGCGACGGCAATGTGGCCCGGGAGTTCGGTCGCCGCATTCAGGCGGGCATGGTCGGCATCAACGTGCCGATTCCCGTGCCCATGGCCTGGCACGGCTTTGGTGGCTGGAAGCGCAGCCTGTTTGGCGACATGCACGCCTATGGCGAAGAAGGCGTGCGTTTCTATACCAAGCAAAAAAGCATCATGCAGCGCTGGCCCGAGAGTACGCCCAAGGGGGCCGAATTCGTGATGCCGACGGCGAAGTAAGGCGACTCTGTCTGTGCGAAAAAAGGGCCACAAGCCCTTTTTTTTGTGGCGGGTCAGAAGCGCTGGATCCCCAGCCCATCCAGGCTGACATCGGGGCTGCGCTGGGCGATCAGGTCGGCCACGGCGCGGGCGCTGCCGCTGGCCAGTGCCCACCCGCCCGCACCGTGCCCGGTGTTGAGCCACAGGCCTGGAACGCCGCTGGCGCCCACCACGGGCGCGCCATCGGGCAGCGTGGGGCGTGCGCCGCGCCACACCTGCAGCCCCGAAGACAGCAGGGCACCGCCCGGGAACCATTCGTTCATGCCGAGATAGAGCTGCTGCAGCGTGGGTGCGTGGTGGGGGGCATCTTGCCCGCCCAGCTCGGCCCCGCCGGTAATGCGCACGCGCTGGCCCAGGCGGGTGATGGTGATCTGGTGCAGGCTGTCCACCACGCTGGCCACGGGCGCGTGCAGCGCCTCGCGCAGCGGTGCGCTGACGGAATATCCATGCACCGCCACCATGGGCAGGCGCAAGCCCAGTGGACGCAGCAGGGCGGCCGAGGCCATGCCGGCACACAGCACCACGGCGTCAAAGGGCCGTGCGCCGCTTTCACCGTGCACCTGCACTCCCATGGGCTGGGATGTCAGCCTTGCCACGCGGGTGCCCAGCGCAAACTGCGCGCCGGAGGCCTGCGTGCCCTGGCGCAGCAGTTGTGCGAACAGCCGGCAGTTGCCGGCCATGGCGTCGGGCAGGTGCAGGGCGCCTGCGAGCGGGGCTTCGGGGGATAGCCCGGGTTCGATCTGGCGCGCGGCTGAGGCATCGATCTCGCGCAGCGCAATTCCGGCATCGCGCAAGACCTGCAGGGCAGGTTGCCACCGGGCCTGCTCCTGCGCAGTGCGCAGCAGGACGAGTCGCCCCTGGCTGTTTTCAAAGTCAAGCTCGTGCTCAGCGGCGATCTGCTGCAGGCGTTGCTGGCTGTAGCGGGCCAGTCCCTCGAGCGCCGACAGTTGCGCCGCCTGCGCGCCGCGCCGCGCTGCACGCTGCCAGCGCCACAGCCATGCCAGGTCTGCCCCCCGCACGCCTTGGGTCAGCCGAAGCGTGGCGCGCCGCCCCATGACCTTGAGGGGGTTGCCAAGGCCGGGT
Source organism: Acidovorax sp. BoFeN1 (assembly GCF_003345135.1). NCBI lineage: Bacteria > Pseudomonadati > Pseudomonadota > Betaproteobacteria > Burkholderiales > Comamonadaceae > Acidovorax > Acidovorax sp. BoFeN1. Next base: position 6,243 of record NZ_QOZT01000113.1, on the reverse strand, counting down.
GCGGCCCAGGGGGTGAGCAGGTGCGGCGATAGCAGGCCGGCGTTGGCAAAACTGGCTTCCTCGGCTGCGGCGTTGCGTTGCTCAAAGACGGTGACCTCGTGGCCGTCGCGGGCCAGCTCGTATGCGGTGGACACGCCGACAATGCCGGCGCCCACGATGGCAATTTTCATGAGTTTGAATGTTTTAGGGCTCTAGCGCTTGATGGTAAAGCGCTGGCAGCTATTATTTTTGTAGTATCTGCTCAATCTGCAGGCCCACGTTCAGCACTGCATCGTCGTGCAGGGCACCGTGCCAGACCATCAGCCCGACCGGGAGTTCCCCGGCCATGTGGCAGGGCAGCGACAGGGCGCAGCCATCGAGCATGTTCACCACACTGGTGTTGCGCAGCAGCAGGGCGTTGACGCGAAAGAACTCGGCGTCGCGCTCGGCACCGGGCGCCACATCGGCGATGGGCGGCGCCACCAGCGGCACCGTGGGCGAGAGCAGGGCGTCGTAGGGGGCCAGTGCGGCCTCCATGCGGACAATCCAGTGCTGGCGTGCGTTCAGCAGGTCAATGTAATCAGAGGCCGACATGGTGGCGCCGCGCTCAATGCGGCTTCGCACGCGCGGATCGTATTGCGATGCGCGCGTGGCCAGCAGGGGGCGGTGCCAGGCGTGGCTTTCGGCTGCGGACAGGCTGCCGTTGGCCTGCATGGGCCCCAGTTCTGCCGTTAGGGGCAGGGCGATTTCCTCGATGTGTGCGCCCGCATGGCGCAAGGTGTCCAGCGTGCGGTGGAACGCCCGGGCCACGGGGGCATCCAGCTCGTCGAGGAAGGTGGTGGAGGGCACCGCCAGACGCCACAGGCCTAGGGGCGCGGGGCTGCGCGTGACGCGCCGTGCGGCCAGCACCTCGTGCACAACGATGGCATCGCGCACGCTGCGCGTCATGGCGCAGACCGTGTCCAGTGTGGTGGAAAGCGGAATGGCGCCCGTTGTGGGAACAAGGCGGGCGGTGTTCTTGAACCCCACAATGCCATTGAGCGCGGCGGGGATGCGGATGGAGCCGCCCGTGTCCGAGCCCAGCCCCACAAACGCTGCGCCGGTGGCCACCGAAACGGCCGCCCCGGACGACGAACCTCCGGGAATGCGTGGCACACCCGGTAGCGAGCCAAAGCGGCCATCCCAGGCCGCTGGCGTGCCAAAGTGCGGGTTCACACCCACCCCCGAGAACGCAAACTCCACCATGTTCGTGCGGCCGATGACCGTGCCCCCGGCCGACCGCAGGCGGGCGACTGCGGGGCAGTCCTGCAGCGCCGACGCGGCGTCGGACAGTGCCGTGGAGCCGGCGGCTGTGGGCTCACCTGCGATGTCAAACAAGTCCTTGACCGATACCGCCAGCCCGGCCAGTGGCAGTCGGGAGGAATCGCTTTGCACCACCGTGGTGCGTGCCGCTTCGGGCAAAAGGCGCGCAAAGGCGTGGTCGCAGGCGGCCGATTGCGCCACCTCAAGGCACTGCGCGAGTTCGGCGGGGGCGGTGCTGGTGCCTTCCCGCAGGCGTTGGCGGGTGGTGATCAGGTCAATAAGCATGGCTGTGCTAGAATCTTTGGGTTTTGCTGAGAGTAGCGGCGCGTGCAATGCCTTAGGTGGTGTATGCGCGGCGAAGGCGGCAAAACCAATCGCAAACCAGCCCTGTCAAGGTGTTGCGTCTTCGTGCAAATCACGGCGGCGCAAGTATTGGGGCTGGATTTTAGACCCAACCTTTGGAGTATTTTTATGTCCGTTACCATGCGCGAAATGCTGGAAGCCGGTGTCCACTTTGGTCACCAGACCCGCTTCTGGAACCCCAAGATGGCCCCCTACATCTTCGGTCATCGCAACAAGATTCACATCATCAACCTGGAAAAGTCGCTGCCACTGTTCCAGGAAGCCCAAAAGTTCGTCAAGCAACTGGCTGCCAACCGCGGCACCATCTTGATGGTTGGTACGAAGCGCCAAGCCCGTGAAATCCTGTCCACCGAAGCCCTGCGCGCTGGTGTGCCTTTCGTTGACCAGCGCTGGCTGGGCGGCATGCTGACCAACTTCAAGACCGTCAAGACCTCGATCAAGCGTCTGAAGGAAATGAAGGCTCAACTGGAAACCGGCCTCGATAGCCTGAGCAAGAAAGAGCAGCTGACCTTCAGCCGCGAGATCGCCAAGCTTGAAAAAGACATCGGCGGCATCCAGGACATGGCTGCCCTGCCCGACGCCATCTTCGTCATCGACGTGGGTTTCCACAAGATTGCCGTGGCCGAAGCCAAGAAGCTGGGTATCCCGCTGATTGGCGTGGTTGATACCAACCACTCGCCCGAAGGCATCGACTACGTGATCCCCGGTAACGACGACTCGGCCAAGGCCGTGACGCTGTACGCCCGTGGCATCGCGGATGCGATCATCGAAGGCCGTGCGAACGCCGTGAACGAAGTGGTCAAGGCGGTTGCTCCTGAAGGTAGCGACGAGTTTGTGGAAGTGCAAGAGTCCGCTGCCTGAAGTCCCGGCTGCGCGATGTATCGCGAATAAAAGCGGGGCCCCTGGTGAGCCCCCTTTTTTTTAGCCCGAATCTGAACTGACTGAACTGAACACTGAAGGAATAAAGATGGCTGCAATTACCGCAAGCATGGTTGCCGAACTGCGTGGCAAGACCGACGCTCCCATGATGGAATGCAAGAAGGCACTGACAGAAGCCGATGGCGACATGGCCAAGGCGGAAGAACTGCTGCGCGTCAAGCTCGGCACCAAGGCCGGCAAGGCCGCATCGCGCATCACTGCCGAAGGCGTGGTGGCGAGTTATATCGACGGCGCCAAGGGTGCCCTGGTGGAAGTCAACAGCGAAACCGACTTCGTTAGCAAGAACGACAGCTTCATGGCTCTGGCCAAGGCGGCTGCCGAACTCGTGGCCAAGCACAACCCTGCCGACGTGGCTGCCCTGGGCGCTCTGCCTTACAGCCAGGACAGCTTTGGCCCCACGCTGGAAGACGTTCGCAAGGGTCTGATCGGCAAGATCGGCGAAAACATGTCTTTCCGCCGCTTCAAGTATTTTGGCGGCAGCAGCAAGCTGGCCTCTTACCTGCACGGCTCGCGCATCGGCGTCGTCGTCGAGTTCGAAGGCGACGAAGTGGCTGCCAAGGACGTGGCCATGCACATTGCCGCCATGAAGCCTGTGGCCCTGGCCAGCGCTGACGTGCCTGCCGACCTGATCGAAAAAGAGCGTTCGGTGGCGGCTGCCAAGGCGGCAGAAGACGCTGCCAAGGCCACTGCCGAAGGCAAGCCCGTGCAGTCCGACGAAATCGTTGCCAAGCGCATCGAAGGCGGCGTGCAGAAGTACCTCAAGGAAGTCTCGCTGTTCAACCAGGTTTTCGTGAAAGCAGCGGACGGCAAGCAGACCGTCGAACAGATGCTCAAGGCTGCCAACACAACCGTCAAGGGCTTTACCCTGTATGTGGTTGGCGAAGGCATCGAGAAGAAGGTGGACGACTTTGCCGCAGAAGTGGCTGCACAGGTTGCCGCTGCCAAGGCCGCTGCCTGATTTTTTCCGCAACCCCCCCAAGCCCCCTATTCATCACTGGAGAAACTTCCCATGTCCAACGCTGCACCAGCCCATAAGCGCATCCTGCTCAAGCTGTCTGGTGAGGCGTTGATGGGGGATGACGCTTTCGGTATCAACCGCGCCACCATCGTTCGCATGGTGGAGGAAATTGCCGAAGTGACCCGCCTGGGCGTCCAGGTGGCCGTGGTGATTGGTGGGGGTAATATTTTTCGTGGAGTCGCGGGCGGCTCGGTCGGGATGGACCGCGCTACCGCCGACTACATGGGCATGCTGGCCACCGTGATGAATGCGCTGGCCCTGGCCGATGCCATGGACAAGCAGGGCCTCGTGGCCCGCGTGATGTCAGCCATTGCCATCGAGCAGGTCGTAGAGCCCTATGTCCGCCCCAAGGCCTTGCAGTACCTCGAAGAGGGCAAGGTTGTCGTTTTTGCGGCCGGAACGGGCAACCCGTTCTTCACCACCGACACGGCAGCGGCCCTGCGCGGCGCAGAAATTGGTGCAGAGGTTGTTCTCAAGGCCACCAAGGTTGACGGCGTTTATACTGCCGACCCGCACAAGGATCCAACGGCAACGCGCTACACAAAACTCAGTTTTGACGAGGCGATGTCGCGCAACCTGGGCATCATGGATGCAACGGCGTTTGCGTTGTGCCGTGACCAAAGGTTGCCCGTGCGCGTGTTCTCCATCATCAAGCATGGAGCGCTGAAGCGGGTTGTTATGGGTGAAGACGAAGGCACGCTGGTTTATGCCTGACCACCAGGTTCCACCTGCCGCCTGCCTGCCCTGAGGAGAAACAATGACGATTGCCGACATCAAGAAAAACGCTGAAACCAAGATGGACCAGTCTATCGCTGCGTTCAAGAACAACCTGCAGAAAATTCGCACGGGTCGTGCCAATCCGGCGCTGCTGGATACCGTGCAGGTGGAATACTACGGCTCGTTCGTGCCGTTGAGCCAGGTCGCCAACGTGGCGCTGCTGGATTCGCGCACCATCAGCGTGCAGCCCTGGGAAAAGGGTATGGGCGCCAAGATTGAAAAAGCCATCCGCGAAAGCGACCTGGGCCTGAACCCCGCATCGATGGGTGACCTCATCCGCGTGCCCATGCCGCCCATGAGCGAAGAGCGCCGCAAGGAAATGACCAAGCTGGCGCGCAACGAAGGCGAAAGCGCCAAGATTGCGGTGCGCAACCTGCGCCGCGATGCTAACGAATCCGTCAAGAAGCTGGTCAAGGACAAGCTCGCGTCCGAAGACGACCAAAAGCGCGCTGAAACTGAGGTGCAAAAGTTCACCGACAAGCACATCGCCGAGATCGATTCGCTGGTGGCGGGCAAAGAACAGGAAATCATGGCGGTCTGAGCCCCGATTCACGGCGCTCATCGTTTTACATGTCTGTACCACTGGTGGTGCCACACCACATCGCCATCGTCATGGATGGCAACGGCCGCTGGGCCACGCGCCGGTTTTTGCCGCGCCTGGCGGGCCACAAACAAGGGGTTGATTCGCTGCGCCGCTGCGCACGCGCCTGCGTGCAGCGGGGTGTGGCGGTGTTGACCGTTTTTGCTTTTTCATCTGAAAACTGGAATCGTCCGGTCGATGAGGTCTCGGGTCTCATGGAGTTGCTGGCCATGGCGCTGGCCCGCGAAGTGCCGCAGCTCAAAAAGGACGGTGTCCGCGTCTGTTTCGTAGGTGAGCGCGCGGGCCTGTCGCCCAAAGTGCGCGACGGCTTGGCGCAGGCAGAGGCCGCCACGGCGGAAAACACGCGCCTCGTTCTCAATGTGTGCTTCAACTATGGCGGCCGCTGGGACATTGCCCAGGCGGCTGCATCGCTGGCGGCGCGCGGCGAGCCCATTACAGAGGCCAGTCTGAATGGCGCGATGGCCCTGGCCCATGTGCTTGATCCGGATCTGGTGATCCGCACCGGGGGCGAAATGCGGATCAGCAACTTCCTGCTGTGGCAGGCCGCATACTCCGAGTTGTTTTTCAGCGACCGGCTGTGGCCGGATTTCGACGAGTCGGCGCTGGACGAGGCGATTGCCGCCTTCAACGGTCGCGAGCGCCGTTTTGGCAAAACATCCGAACAAATCCTGTCCGCGCATCCTGCCCCGGTGCACGGCTGAAAAGGCCCCATGCTTCTACAGCGTGTCATCACCGCTCTTGTCCTGCTGGCCATTTTGCTGCCAGCGCTTTTCTACCCATCCACGGTGCCGTTCACGTTGGTAGTGCTGGCGCTCATGGCGGCTGGTGCGTGGGAGTGGGGGCGGCTGAGCGGATATGGCCAAGCCGGTTCGCTCGCCGTGGGTGCAGCCTGCGTTGCCCTGTGTGGAGCGTCGTGGGCGCTGGGCTGGATTGACCATCCGCTGACCGCCCTGTGGATTGTTGGCGGCGGCCTGTGGGTGCTGGGCGCCGCATGGCTTCTGCATGCCGGTGTGCCGGGCTGGGCGCGTATTCCTGCCGCGTTGCGCCTGGTGGCGGGAGTGCTCGCGCTGTGGCTTGCCTGGCTTGCCGTGGTGCAGGCGCGCCATCTTGGTGTCAATTTCCTGTTGTCTGTGCTGGTGCTTGTGTGGGTGGCCGACATTTTTGCCTATTTCGCGGGCCGTGCCTTTGGCTTGCGGTTCACCAAGAACAAGCTGGCGCCCTCCATCAGTCCCGGCAAGAGCTGGGAAGGTGTGTGGGGCGGGCT
>NZ_QOZT01000112.1:0-10111 GCF_003345135.1 Acidovorax sp. BoFeN1 | reverse complement strand
GTCAGGCCCCGGCCGACACCGCCACCGTCTGGCACAGCCTGGAGGCCAGCGCCGCGCTGCAGCAGCTGGGCGCTAGCGCCGACCGGGGCCTGACCGTGGAGGAAGCCGCCCTGCGCCTGGCCCGCCACGGCCCCAACCGCCTGCCGCAGTCGCGCGGGCGGCCCGCGTGGCTGCGCCTGCTGCACCAGTTCCACAACGTGCTCATCTACGTGATGCTCGCGTCGGCCCTGGTGACGGCGGCACTCGGGCACTGGCTGGACACGGGTGTGCTGCTGGGGGCCGTGGTGATCAACGCGGTGATCGGGTTTCTGCAGGAAGGCAAGGCCGAATCGGCGCTGGATGCCATCCGGCGCATGCTGTCGCTGCAGGCCTCGGTGCTGCGCGGCGGCGAGCGCCAGATGGTGGCGGCCGAGCAGCTGGTGCCGGGCGACATCGTGATGCTGGCCTCGGGCGACAAGGTGCCGGCCGACCTGCGCATCGTCAGCGCCCGCAACCTGCGTGCGGACGAGGCCGTGCTCACGGGCGAGTCGGTGCCGAGTGAGAAAACCCCCGACGCTGTGGCCGCCGACGCGCCCGTAGGCGACCGGCGCGGGATGCTGTATTCGGGCACGCTGGTCGCTTCGGGCACGGTGGTGGGCGTGGTGGTGGCCACGGGGGCCCGCACCGAGCTGGGCCGCATCAGCGCCCTGCTGGCCACGGTGGAGGCGGCCACAACCCCGCTGCTGCGCCAGATTGCCCGGTTCAGCCACTGGCTGGCAGCGGTGATCGGCGTGTTTGTGGTGGCCACGTTTGCCATTGGCGTGTGGTGGCGTGGCCAGGCACCGGCCGAGATGTTCATGATGGCCGTGGCGCTGGCCGCATCGGCCATCCCCGAAGGCCTGCCCGCGATCATGACCATCACGCTGGCGCTGGGCGTGCGGCGCATGGCCACGCACAACGCCATCATCCGGCACCTGCCCGCGGTGGAAACGCTGGGCTCGGTCACCGTGATCTGTTCGGACAAGACCGGCACGCTGACCTGCAACGCCATGACCGTGCAGCGCGTGGCGACCGCCGACCGGGTGTACGAGGTGAGCGGCACGGGCTACGCGCCCGAGGGCGGCTTTCACCTGGGCGGGCAGAGCGTGCCCCTGGGCGACCACCCGGCACTGTTGCCGGTGGCCCAGGCCGCGCTGCTGTGCAACGACGCATCGCTGGCCCATGGCGACACCGGCTGGACGCTGACCGGCGACCCCACCGAAGGCGCCCTGCTCACGCTGGCGCTCAAGGCGGGGCTGGACGCCACCAGCGAACGCGCCGAACACCCGCGCACCGACGCGATTCCGTTCGAGTCCGAGCACCGCTTCATGGCCACGCTGCACCACGACCACGCGGGCCACGCGATGGTGCTGGTCAAGGGCGCGCCCGAGCGCGTGCTGGACATGTGCAGCGCCCAGCGCCGCGCAGACGGCACCGACGAGCCCCTGGACCACGACCACTGGCGCCGCGCCGCCAACGACTGCGCGGCCCGCGCGCTGCGGGTGCTGGCCCTGGCCACCAAAACCGTGCCCGCCAGCCAGCAGACGCTGGATTTTTCGGACGCCGAGGGCGGCTTCACGCTGCTGGCCCTGCTGGGCAGCATGGACCCGCCCCGCCCTGAGGCCATGGCCGCCGTGGCCGAATGCCACGCCGCCGGCATCCGCGTGAAGATGATCACTGGCGATCATGGCGAAACCGCCCGCGCCATCGGCGCCCAGCTGGGCATCGGTATCGGCAAGCCCGCGCTGACCGGCGCCGAGATCGAGCTGCTGGACGACACCGCCCTGCAGCAGGTGGTGAGCGACGTGGACGTGTTTGCCCGCGCCAGCCCCGAGCACAAGCTGCGCCTGGTGCAGGCCCTGCAGGCGCATGGCGAGGTGGTGGCCATGACGGGTGACGGCGTGAACGATGCCCCGGCCCTCAAGCGCGCCGACGTGGGTGTGGCCATGGGCCACAACGGCACCGAGGCCGCCAAGGACGCCGCTGCCGTGGTGCTGGCCGACGACAACTTCGCCACGCTGGGCCGCGCCGTGCGCGAGGGGCGCGGCATCTACGACAACGTGCGCAAGTTCATCCTGTTCATGCTGCCCACCAATGGGGGCGAGGCGCTGGTGGTGTTCTGCGCGATCGCGTTCGGCCTGGCGCTGCCGCTCACGGCGGTGCAGGTGCTGTGGATCAACCTGGTCACCTCCAGCACGCTGGGCCTGGCGCTCGCCTTCGAGCCCGCCGAGGACGACGTGATGCGCCGCAGCCCGCGCAACCCCGGCGAATCGCTGCTGACCGGGCTGTTCGTGTGGCGCCTGGCCATGGTGTCGGTGCTGATGGCGTGCGCGGCGCTGGGCCTGTTCCTGTGGGAGCTGGGGCAAGGCGCATCCATTGCCACGGCGCGCACCATGGCGGTGAGCACCGTGGTGGTGGCCGAAATGTTCTACCTGTACAACAGCCGCCACATCCTGCACAGCGTGCTCAACCGCGAAGGACTGCTGGGCAACCTCAAGGTGCCGGCCGCCATCGCGCTGTGCGCCGCGATGCAGCTGGCGTTTGTGCACGCCGCCTGGCTGCAACAGGTGTTCGGCTCCACGGATCTGACGCTGGCCGAGTGGGGGCGTGTGCTGCTGGCAGGCGCGGCAGTGTTTGTAGTGGCCGAGGTGGAAAAGTGGGGGCAGCGCCGCTGGCGGGCTATGGCGCGGGCATGACGCCCGCTGAGCCGTTCACGCGCCTACCGCTCCAGCCACCACTGGATCACGATCTTGGCCACATAGCCGAGGAATCCCACGCCCAGCCCCAGGAACAGCACAAAGGTGCCAAACCGCCCGGCTTTGGATTCCCACGCCAGCTGGCCGATGATGAACAGCATGTACAGGATGAACGCGCCCACCCCGTAGGTGAGGAAGAAGCCCGATATCTGCGCTTCGGTAAATCCAAAGATCACGGCGCCACCCCGCTGGCGTTAGTGACGTTAGCGACGTTGGCAGCCTTGGCAGGCTCGCGCTCGGGCATGCCAGAGGCATCGACGAGATCCCGGTAGGCGTGCCAGCTGGCATGGCCCAGCACGGGCATCACCACCACCAGCCCCAGCAGCATCGAGCCCAGCCCGAGCAGCGTCAGGCCCAGGATCAGCGCGGCCCACAGTGCCATGGGCAGCGGGTTCACCACCACCGCCTTCCAGCTGGTGAGCACGGCCTGCAGCAGCGTGGCGCGGCGGTCCAGCAGCAGCGGCATGGCCACCACGCTAGAGGCAAAGATGGGCGCGGCCATCAGGCTGCCCAGTGCCAGCCACAACTCAAACAACCAGCCCTCGTCGGCCAGCACCACATGCAGCAAAAAATCTCGCGGTGTTTCGATGGGCACAGGAGCCAGCAGGGTGATCAAGGCCGCCGAGGTCACCACCCAGCCCGTGGCGGCCAGCGCCAGCAAGGCACCAAACTGCACCATGCACCAGTAGTCGTTGCCCCATTTGTGGACATGGCTGTGTTGCCAGTTGAGCCAGGTTTTGAGCACCACGGCGGTATCGGCGGGCTCGCGCTGCTCCAGTGCACGACTGAGGGCATACAGGCTGGTGGCCAGCACGGGCGCCACCACCAGAAAGCCCGAAAGCGCGCCGGCCAGCAGCCAGAACCGGTTGTAGGCCACGGCCACGATGGCGGCGCCCACCAGCGTGATAGCCAGGCCATGCGCAAAGCTGATAGAGCCTGCACGCGCCATGTCGCGCCAGCCCAGGGCCAGCCAGGCCAGTGGTTGCATCAGCCCGACAGATCGGACGACGGGCAATGGGGGCGGGGGAAAGCGCATCGTTTTATTGGGAGGAAGCGGGTGGAAAGGGTGCGGCCGGGTCATCCAGCAGACGGCACAGCTCGGTAAGGCTGGCCACGGTGGCATGGGGCGGCGTGTCGTGGGGCCAGGCTTGTTGCGCAGGGTTCAACCACACCGCCTGCATGCCGGCGGTGATGGCCGCCAGCGCATCGAGGGTGGCATCGTCGCCTACATGCAGCACCTCATGGGGCTCAACGCCCATGGCGCTGGCGGCAGCATGAAAGATGCGCGGATCGGGCTTGGCCACGCCAAACTCCTGCGCACTGATGCTGGCCTTGAAATAGTGGCCGATGCCCACGCGGTGCACATCGGCGTTGCCATTGGACACCGCCACCACGGGGTAGCGCTGCGACACGAAGGCGAGCGCCGGGTGGGCATCCTCAAACAGCTCCACACGCTGGCGCTCGGAAAAAAACACGTCAAATGCGGGCTCGGCCAGTGCAGCGTCGTCCCCGGCCTGGGTGAGGGCCAGGCGGATGGACTCGCGGCGCAGGGCACTCAGGTCGTGCCGCAAGTCGGGGCGCAGGCTCACCATCTGGTTGCGGATGGCACGCAGCGCGGCGGTGTCGGAATACAGGGTCGCAGTAGCGGGAGCATGCTCGCCCAGCCACTGCAGCAAGACCCCCTCGGCACGGGTGATGGTGGGCCAAATGGGCCACAGGGTGTCGTCCAGATCCAGGGTGACGGCGCGGACGCGGGTGATGTCGATGACGGAAGCAGACACAGTGGATAGATGCAGGGCGGGTGGCGGGCAGTGCCCGGAAAAGACCCGTCAGAGAATACCCCACACCGCCAACAGGAGCGGCCTGCAGGGATTTGCGACACACGCCCGCAGCGCTGCTCTGTGGCTCTTGATTCTTGATACATAACAAGTGACTGACCTGCCATCGGCGCCAGAATCCGCCGCGTGACATCACGCCCATCCCGCCCACGCAACCACCACCTGGCCATGGCGCTGGCCATGCTGGCGCTTTTTGCCCAGTTGTGGATGGTGCAGTTGAGCACGGTGCATTGGGGGCAGATGCTGTCGGAGCAGGCCCTTTTTAGCGATGTCTGCTCGGCACAGATCGCAACCCATTCGGGGCAAACGCCGGACACATCACCGGCCAACCACACCGGGGGCGGCTGGCTGAACTGCCCGGTCTGCAGCGCTGCTGCAGCCAGCTTTACGCCGCCCAGCCTGCCCACCGCAGTGGCGGCTATTCAGGAAGATGCGTTCTACCGCATCCAAATGCCTTCCAGCGTTGCCACAACACCACGGCGCGCCAACCTGCGCCCGCCTGCGCAGGCCCCTCCAGCTTCCGCCTGAGCTGAACACCCCCATTTTTCTCGGCAGTGCCCGCCGCCTGTGGCTGCGGCCCTGCTGCATGGGTTCGCGCCCATCCCTTTCGGTATCAAAGACATGAACACCCACATCTGTTCGCCCGCCCATCGCGGGCGCCCGTATCCTGCAGCCCTGCGTCCCCTTTGCGCCCTGCTGGCGGCCCTTCCGTTTGCGGCCCTCGCACAAGAAGAGGCCGCACTCCAGACCATCACCATCAAGGCATCCAAGGCCGCTGTGGAACCCGTGGGCGCCAGCAACCTGGACGCCAGCACCCTTCAGTCTGGCCGCACGGCCAGCAGCGACACCGCCAACCTGCTGCGCAGCGTGCCCGGAGTGAGCCTGTTTGGCGCGGGCGGTGTCTCCAGCCTGCCCAGCGTGCATGGCCTGGCCGACGATCGGCTGCGCATCCAGGTGGACGGCATGGATCTGGTTTCGGCCTGCGGCAACCACATGAATCCGCCCCTGTCGTACATCGACCCCACGCGCGTGGGCAGCGTGCGTGTGTTCGCTGGCATTACCCCGGTCAGCGTGGGCGGTGACAGCATTGGCGCCACCATCCAGGTCGACTCGCCCGCGCCCGAATTCGCCCTCGCCGGCGAGGGCCGGCGCGTCCAGGGCCAGGCTGGCGCTTTTTATCGCAGCAATGGCGACGGCATGGGCCTCAACCTCTCGGCCACCTACGCTACCGAACAGATGAGCCTGCGCTACGACGGCTCCACCGCCCAGTCCGACAACTACAAGGCGGCCCGCGACTTCAAGGCCGCCGGCCCTGCCGCCAGCGACAAACCAGCGCAGTGGCTGGGGGGCGACGAGGTGGGATCGTCGAGCTACAAGACCCGCAACCATTCGCTTGCCTATGCCTTTCGCAGTGATGAGCACCTTGTCGAAATGCGCCTGGGTGTCCAGGACATTCCGTACCAGAACTACCCCAACCAGCGCATGGACATGACGGGCAACGACAGCCACCAGTTCAACCTGCGCTACCAGGGCCAGTACAGCTGGGGCCAGCTCCAGGCGCGGGCCTACCACGAGAAAACCCGCCACGCCATGAACTTTGGCGAAGACAAGCAGTTCTTGTACGGCCCCGCCAACAACGTGCCCGGCATGCCCATGGACACCGAGGGCAAGACCACCGGCGTGCGGGTCAAGGGCGACATCACCCTGTCGGAACGCGACACCCTGCGCGCAGGAGCCGAGGCGCAGCAATACAGCCTGGACGACTGGTGGCTGCCCTCGGGCGGCGGCATGGCACCCAACACCTTCTGGAACATACGCGACGGCCAGCGCGACCGCTTTGACGTGTTTGGCGAATGGGAGTCACGCTGGAACCCGCAGTGGCTCTCGCAAGTGGGCCTGCGCAGCAGCCATGTGCGCATGAACAGCGGCGCCGTGCAGGGCTACAACGCCAACTACAACATGGAGGCCAATGCCTTCAACGCCCGTGACCGCAAGCGCAGCGACAACAACATCGACTTCACCGCCCTGGCACGCTATGCGCCCAACGCCAACGCCACCTACGAGTTCGGCTTTGCGCACAAGACGCGCTCGCCCAACCTCTACGAGCGCTACACCTGGTCCACCGGCGGCATGGCCATGCGCATGATCAACATGGTGGGTGATGGCAATGGTTACGTGGGCAACCCCGACCTCAAGCCCGAAACCGCCAACACCCTGAGCGCCACCGCCGACTGGCACGACGCCACGGGTGAGCGCTGGGGCGTGAAGTTCACGCCTTACCTCACCTATGTGAACGACTACATCGACGCCCGCCGCTGCAGCGGCAGCGGCGCCATGTCGGCCTGCACCAGCGCCAACCAGACGGCCAACACGGGCTTTGTCTACCTGCAGTTTGCCAACCAGGATGCGCGCCTGCATGGTTTTGACCTTTCGGGCTTTGCCGACCTGGGCAAGAGTGCGCAGTGGGGCCAGTTCACCCTGAGCGGCATGCTCAACTTCGTCAACGGCAAGAACCGCACCACGGGCGACCACCTCTACAACATCATGCCGCTGAACGCGCGCGTGGCCCTGACCCAGCGCCTGGGCGCCTGGACAGGCACGGCCGAGGTGCTGATGGTGGACGGAAAATCGCGCCTTTCTGCCGTGCGCAACGAGCTGCCCACTGCAGGCTACGGCCTGCTGAACCTGCGCGCCAGCTACGAGTGGAAGCAGGTGCGGCTGGACTTTGGCATCGACAACCTGTTCGAGCGCTTCTACAACCACCCACAGGGCGGCGCCTACCTGGGCCAGGGCCGCACCATGGCCGCCACGGCCGTGCCGTGGGGTGTGAGCGTGCCCGGCATGGGCCGCTCGGTCAGCGCAGTCGTGACCGTGAAGTTCTGATCCATTGAAGGGCCGGGGCGGCAGGGCCCGACATCTGCCGCCGCATTACTCCATCATGGCCTCCAGCGCCCCGATCACGGGTGCCGGAGGCTTTTTTTGCCCTGGATCCCTGCCCATAATGAACGGCTTCCTGCACTGGCAGGCCCCGTCACCCTCCACAGAAGACCCGGACCCCCATGGAATTTCGCTTGATCTACGAAGGTCCCCTGCACGGACAGGGCGCCAAGTCCTCGCACAAATGGGAAATCCGCCGCGCCCTGCATCCCCAGCTGCAACGCCTGTGGCAAGAGCGTCCGCTCAAGGACGCCGCCGCACGGCTTTTGGCCCACCCGGCCGCGCTGGGCCAGGTCTCTGTGATCGTGGAAAAAGGCGGGCTGCTGTTTGCGCCCCTGGTCACCCAGCGGCTGGACCTGTATGCCGAGCTGTCGGTGCTGCTGTTTCGCCAGCAACCGCGCGGCACTCTGATCACTGACGGTGGCGATATCGACAACCGCCTGAAAACCCTGCTCGACGGCCTGCGCGTGCCGCGCGGCGCCATGGAGGGCCGTGCAGAACTGCCCCACGAGCCAGATCCCCTTCCCTTTTTCTGTCTGCTCGAAGACGACTCGCTGGTCACCAAGGTGTCGGTCGAATCCGAACAGCTGCTGCGCCCGGCCAAGCCGGACGAGGTCGTGGCCATCATCTCGGTGCATGTGAAAAAGACCGTTTTGTCGCACGAAAATATGACGCTCTAGGAACCCGCCGGAACGCCCCCCGGAGCAAACGCCCGTACCATGCCAATCATCGCGCGCGACCGGTGCCCCGACAACAGGCCTGCCAATAATCAACCCCTTAGGAGAACCCCATGAACGAAACACTGACCACCGCCCAACGCCAGGAACTCAAGACCCGGCTGCTGGCAGTGCGCAAGGACCTTCAGGACCAGATGCAGCAAAACCGCGAGAACCTTGCGCCACCCGCCGCCGACCAGGACGGCATCGTGCAGGGCAATGTGGGCCGCGAGGTGGACCAGGCGCTCACCAACATCGATGCAGCCGACCTGGCGCGCATCGACCACGCCCTGGAGGCCCTGGAAGACGGCAGCTATGGCCTGTGCGGCGAATGCGGCTGCAGCATTCCGTTCGAACGCCTCCAGATCGAGCCGCAGACGCAGCACTGCGTGGCCTGCAAATCACGCTGGGAACAGACCAAAGGCCACGCCGGGGCACGCTAACGCCCCCTCCGCGAAACACACCGGCGTGATGCGCAGCGCACCGGCGCAAAGGCCCGTGACGGCACGCGCGGCCCTGCCATGCGGGAGAATGCGACATGCCTTTTCAAACCGAACCGCCCTATACCCACGGCCAAGCCGAGCGCACTGCCGTGCTGTTGTGCAACCTGGGAACCCCCGACGAGCCCACGGCTTCTGCCGTGCGGCGGTATCTTTCTGACTTTCTGGGCGACCACCGGGTGGTCGAGATCCCGCGGCTGGTCTGGTGGCCCATCCTGCACGGCATCATCCTGCGCACCCGGCCTGCCAAATCCGCCGAAAAATACGCCAGCGTGTGGACCCCCGAGGGCTCTCCCCTGGCGGTGTGGACTGCCAAACAGGCCACGCTGCTGCGAGGCTGGCTGGGCCAGGCCGGGCACAACGTGCTGGTGCGCCATGCCATGCGCTACGGCAATCCGTCGATCGCCAGCCAGCTTGACGCCCTCAAGGCCGAGGGCGCCACCCGCATCCTGATTTTGCCGCTGTACCCGCAATACTCCGCCACCACCACGGCGAGCGTGCTGGACGCCGTATACAGCTGGGCCGCCCGTACGCGCAACGTGCCAGAACTGCGCTTTGTCAACCGCTACCACGACCATCCCGGCTACATCGACGCCCTGGCCCTCAGCATCGAAACCCACTGGAAACACCATGGCCAACCCGACAAGCTGGTGATGAGCTTTCACGGCGTGCCCGAGCGCACGCTGCACCTGGGCGACCCCTACCATTGCGAAAGCCTCAAGACCGGCCGCCTGCTGGCCGAACGCCTGGGCCTGCGCAAGGACCACTACCAGATCACCTTCCAGTCGCGCTTTGGCAAGGCCAAGTGGCTGGAGCCCTACACCCAGCCCACCATCGAAGCGCTGGGCAAGGCGGGCACCCGGCGCGTGGACGTGGTGTGCCCCGGCTTCACCAGCGACTGCCTGGAGACGCTGGAAGAAATCAACATGGAAGTGCGCGAGGCGTTTTTGCATGCAGGCGGGCAGGAGTTTCACTACATCCCCTGCCTGAACGACAACAACCACTGGATCACCGCGCTCAGCCGTGTGGCCCAGCAGCACCTGGCGGGCTGGCCCACCGAGGTGCCCGGCGCCGCCGCGCTGGCCGACGCACGCAGCCACGCGCTGGCGGGCGGTGCGCCAGCGGGTGCCTGCCCCGCCCACGCAGGCCGCGCCCCTTGATCGCAGCCCCGCCGGCTTGAAAACTATTATTTTGATAGCTGCCAGCGCTTGATGGATAAGCGCTGGCGGCCAATTTGACTCACATTTGCATCGGCACCCGCACACGGCGCACACTGTGGCGAATGCACGCGAACAGTGCCCCCACCGCACAGCGGCCCAGAAGAAACCGACCACCCAGCCATGCCC
>NZ_QOZT01000111.1:0-10447 GCF_003345135.1 Acidovorax sp. BoFeN1 | reverse complement strand
GTCCCCGCCTGCCCCAGCACGCGCTTGCGGTGGGCGTCGATCTGCTCGGCCAGGTGGGCGATGCGCTCGCGCAGGGGCGGGGTCAGGCCGGTGTCTTCGTCGGGGAAGGGGAAGGTTTCGAAGCAGCGGGATTTGACGTACACCGGGTCGTTGCCCACGCCCAGCCAAGAGCCGGTGGCCAGCGCCCAGTCGATGTGCAACTGGCTGGAGAGCAAGCCCAAGTGGAATGCGTCATTCAGTGTGATGGCAATAAGCTTGTTGTCCGGCAGGATGCTGGCGTCGAGGAACTGGAAGGTGCGGTGCTTGGCGGTTTCGACCGTGGCGATGTAGCGAGGCAGGCCAGCGAGCGCTGGCCGCAATTCTCTGCGGGGTTCGCCAAAAACCCACCAGTTGTTTCTGTACACGGCTCGATTGTTTTGGTCGCGCTCGGGTTTGACCCGCTCCAATAACCACTGGTACACGCTGGGGTGCTGTGTGCGCAATTCCTCGGCGGTCAAGCCGAAGGCGTCAATAACCATCGAGCCGCGCGGCCTGTCCGTCAGGTCGCGGCCATTGCGGTAGTGGCGTACCAGCGCTGGGTTATTCCAATCGGCGGCTTGCTCGGGTGTCACGATGAAGCCAGCGCCGTGCAGCTTCACCCCGGGCGAAGAAATGCGTGCCATAGCTTGCAAAGGTATGGCCGCCGCCACATTGGCGCCCACGCTCAGGTCGGCATGAATCAAACCGCGCCGTTCCTGCAGCGCCACCGTCACTTCCCCATGCTCACCGGGTCGCTCGTCTGTCACCGTGAGCAACTGCCCTTCGCCCACACCGGGCGCAGCCACCGTCATGGCAATGCGCACGGCGGCGCCGTTGGCGCCGTCCACCCACGGGTGGTCGGGAATCGCCATGACCAGATGCAGCGGCTGCACCGTTTGAATTGTCGCTTTCGTGGGGGGGGGGTGACAATCTTGCTTCAACCACGCGCCGATTGAACGTCTGGCGCAGGCTGTTGGTCGTAATCAAGCCCATGCGCCGCGTGTGCCCCGCAGCCACCTGCGCGGCGGCGTGGTGCCACCAGAACATCACAAAGTCCGCACTCTCTGGCACCTCGGGCCAGGCGCCGCGCAGGGCTTGCACGTAGCCGTCGCCTAAAGCGGCGCGCATGCTGGCGGCGCCAATAAACGGCGGGTTCCCCACAATGAAATCCGCCTGCGGCCAATGCGCCTGCCGGGCGCCCACGTAGCGCCATTGCGGCACCTGGGCGGCTTCGTCGGGCACCTGTTCGCCGGTGACAGGGTGGGTTTTGAAGGTGGTGCCGTCCCAGCGGCTGAGCAACTGGCCGGCATCGTCGTAGGCCAGCTCTTGTGCATCCCAGGCCAGCACGGCGTCGCGGCATTCGATGTTGCCGTAGTTGTGCACCACGGGCTCGGCCACGGCGGCGTTGCCACGGGTGCGGATGTGCCATTGCAGGTAGCCAATCCACAGCACCAGCTCGGCCAGGGCGGCGGCGCGTTCGTTCAGCTCGATGCCGCGCAGTTGCTGCAGCGTCACCGTTTCGCCTTCAAAGCCGAGCTGGTCTTGCGTGTGCCCCAATTCTTCGAGCTGGTTGACGACTTCGCCCTCCAGGCGCTTGAGGTGCTCCAGCGTCACGTACAAAAAGTTGGCACTCCCACAGGCCGGGTCGAGCACGCGGGTGGTGCACAGCTGGTGGTGGAATTTTTTGACCTCGGCGCGGGCCTCGGCCAGCTTGGCCTCCATGGCCTTGCCCTCCAGCGCGGCGGCTTCGTGGGCCAGCACCAGGGCGGCGGCCTGGGCGTTGGCCCAGTCGGCGCGCAGGGGCTCGATGACGGTGGGCAGCACCAGGCGCTCTACGTAAGCGCGGGGCGTGTAGTGCGCGCCCAGGGCGTGGCGCTCGGTGGGGTCCAGGGCGCGCTCCAGCAGGGTGCCGAAGATGGCGGGCTCCACCTCGCGCCAGTTGGATTGCGCGGCTTTGATGAGCAGGTCAATCTGCTCGGGCGTGAGCAGCAGGCTGTAGCCGTCTTGCCCCGCGCCTTTGAAGAGCTTGCCGTTGAAGTGCAGCACGGGCTTGGCCAGCGCGGCGCTGAAGCCGCCCCGGTCCATGTCGGCCCACAGAATGCGCAGCATGTGCTGCAGCGTGGCGGGGTCGTCGCGGTGGGTTTGCAGCAGGCCGAGGAAGGCGCCTTTGGGGAGCAGCTCCACGTCTTCGGCAAACATGGAAAACAGGCAGCGGGTGAGGTAGGCTGCTACGGTTTCAGGAGCTATTGGCGCTTGCTGCACAAGCGCTAGAGGCTGATTTGGCTTGAAGTTTGCGCCATTACCCTCCAGCGACTTGGCCAGCTGGGCCAGCAGCGCGGCCACGTCGCGGGTGACCTGGGCGCTGATGCGGGCGGGGTTCAGGCTGTCGGGGTCGGTCCAGATGCGGCGCAGGCGGTCTTGCACCTCGGGCCGGGCCAGGTCGGCCAATTGCAGGCGGTGGCTGCGCGGGTCGGGGTAGGGGGTGTAGGTGCCGCCGGTTTTGCTGAACTCGGCATACACCTCGATCACGGTGCCCACATCCACCACCAGCACAAAGGGCGGGCGGCCATCGGCTGCGGGCAGGGCGCGCGCATAGGCCTCGCCCTGGCTGCGGGCGCGCAGCAGGCCGTCGTCAAAACCCTTGGTGTGGCTGCCGGCCTTGAGTTTTTTGGCCTCGAGCACAAAGTGGCCGCGCCGGTAGCAATCAATGCGGCCGGCGCTGGTGCTGCCGTCGCCGTGGGCAAACGTGACCGGGCGCTCGAACATGTAGGTTTGCTCGGGCGTGGGGTGCGGGCGCTCTACGCCCAGCAGCGCGCACAGGTCCATCACAAAGCTTTGGGCGGTGGCCAGCTCGCTGGCGGTGTTGTGTTGCCAGCGCTGGATGAAGGCCTGGGTGGCGGTGGCGTCAATGGCGGCGGTGGCTGCGGTGGCGGTAGAGGTCATGCAATGGGGGTCGGCAAAGGGGTCAAAGGCCCAGGGCGGTGGCGCCTTGCAGGCGTTGCAGCACGGTGCGCTGCATGGCAGGCGGGGCGGTGTGCAGCAGCTGCGGCCAGTCGGCCTGCGCCAGTCTAACTACATCCCGTAACAAAGCCAGGTGCCGTGGCACGCGCAGCAGGCCTGCGGATTTGAGCAGGGCCTGCATGTCGGCCCAGGTGAAGGCGCGCAGGGTGCGGTCGATGGCGCGGTTGACGGCGTATTGGGCCTCGGGCACGCCGTCAAAAAAGGCGGCCACGCAGACGGGGTCGTACACCGGGGCGAGCTGGGGCGTGCGGCCATCGGGGTAGATGAGGGCCCAGTTTTTGAGGTGCGCGTCGGTGTTGCCCATGAGGATGAAGGCCACCATGCGGGCCAAAAACTCGCGCGTGTCCTGCACGGGCTGGCTGCTCAGGCGGTTGAGCACGCGCAGCATGGTGGCCCAGTCTTGCTGGATGCCTTTGCCGTATTTCTGGCGCGGGGTATAGCCCAGCACCTGGTTGAACTCTTCCATGTGCACGCGGGCTCCGCCGGGCAGGTGGTCAAAGCGCTGCACGGCCAATATCTCGTTGAAGGGCACGGTGGCGGGCAGGTCGGCCTCGGCGCGGGTGATGACGCGGGCCTGGGCGCAGTGCAGGCCCAGCGCCTTGCACAGCTGGTAGCCGGTGTATTCGTTGGCCACCAGATCGGGGTGGGCGGTGGTGGGCAGCTTCAATATCACGCTGCCTGCCGCGCCCTGGCGGTGCACGGTGTAGCGGCGGCCTTCTTGCACGGCGCTGAACTTGGTGACCACGCCGGGCAGCGAGGCGGCGTCTTCCACGGGGTATTCGACAAACCCCGGCTCCAGCACATCGAGGCCCTGGGTGGTGTGCCAGTGGCGCACCACATCAGGAATGCCGTCTTGCGCGGGCACGGGCTCTACCTCCAGCGCGCCCATCAGGTCGTGGCCGGCGGCCGCGAGCAGCTCGAATTCGTCGTCGGGGCTGCAGCCGCGCTCGCGCGCGAGGCGCTCGCGGTTGTGGCCCTCGGGCAGCAGGTTTTGAAAATACACGGGCCAGCGCCCATCGGTGCGCACCAGCCGCGCATCGCGCGCCGAGGCCAGAATTTGCTGCGTGGCGGCCTCATCAGCGCCCTGGTAGCTGAGCGACAGCGTGGGGCGCTGCGGGTTGCGGATGTAGGCCTCGTCAAACGACACGCGCAGGATGTCGCCGTATTGCGAGAGGTAGCCAATGGCCTCGCGCCCGCCCGCTGTGCCGTTGGCCTGTGCAGGGCGGTGCAGGTAAAGGCGCAGGTAGCGGATGGAGGTGGACATGGAATGTGCGTTGTATGGGCGTGCAGCGGGCCGTTACGGTCAGCGGCGCAGGCCATCAACGACGGAGGGCGGCGCATCTACACCCTCGGGCTGGCCCAAAAATTTGCCTCCCGACTGGATGAACGCTTGCAGGCTGGGCCGCAGGCTGCTGGGCACGGCAATGATGTCCATGCCCAGCACGCGCGCCATTTCGGCCAGGGTGGAGTAGCGGGGGTCGAGTTCGCCGCCTTCGGTGCGCTGCACCGTCATGCGCGAAAGGCCCGCGCTTTCGGCCAACTGGGCCTGCGTCATCTGGTGGGCCTTGCGGGCGGCGGCGAGGGTGGTGATCAGGTCGTTGTGCATGATCGTAAATATACGCTTTTAATCAAAAATGTATAGTTTGAGTTTCATGCGGACAAAAAAAGGCCGCCGGTTGAGGGCGGCCCGCGAGGGTTTACCTTGGAGAGGTTGGGACTGGCAAAAACCCTGTGGATTTATGCAAATGTGTTGACCTGGGTGCCCAGCGTGCCCGATGTGGCCAGGGCGGGCTGGGGCAGGGCTTGCAGCAGGGTGGCTGCGGCGCTGGCCTGCACGTCCAGGGCTTTTTTCAGCACGGTGATGTTGATGGCATCCGACGTCTGGCGGCTGGCCAGGGCGGTGGAGGTGCTGACGATGCTGTTGGTGAGGCCGACGTCCATGCGGGGTTCCTTGGAGTGATGTCTAGGGCGTGTCATCAATCAATCGCCCCACGCGAAAGCCAGTCAGGCCGTGCAGTGCTAGGCGCCCTGAGCACCGTGTAGCCCCGCTACACAAGCGAAGGGTAACGACGCAATGCGCGGCCTGACTGGCTTTCCCTTCGGGCTGGTCCCGCAATGCGGCGTCTGCTTTGTCGCGTGCCTTGCCTATAGATGACTATGGGCTGCGCCCCGCTTCGCGCATCCATCCACATTGCGGGGCCAGCGCGCGGGGGGATTGATTGATGACACGCCCTAGTTATCGGCAGGTGCGCGCCGCGCTGGAGGGGTGTTACATCTGGGGCGCACGCTATTCCAGCGCGGGCACACCGATGGCGGGGCACGAGGCGAGGTCGGATTCGGGCGCGTTGGCAGCATCGGCCAGCTGGCGGGCCGCGTCGCGCAGCGCGGTGCGCAGGCCTTCTTCGAGCACCGGGTGGTAGAACGGCATGCCCAGCAGTTGGTGCACCGTGAGCTTTTGCTGCACGGCCAATGCCAGCAGGTGGGCCAGGTGCTCGGCTGCGGGGGCGCACATTTCGGCGCCCTGCAGGCGGCCGGTGGCGCGGTCGGCATACACATGCAGGCGCCCGTAGTTGCGCTGGGCGGCGCGGGCGCGGCCCTGGTTGGTAAAGCGGACAGTGCCGGTGACGGTGTGGGCGCTGTCCAGGTCGGCCAGGCGCTTGCCCACCATGGCCACTTGCGGATCGCAAAACACGATGGCCAGGGGTGTGCGGCGCTGAAAGCGCGTGGGTGTGGGGGGTGTGGGTATGGCCGCCGGTGCCGCAGCGGGCGCCGCAGCAGGTGTCAGGGCGCAGGCCATGGCGTTGATGCCGGCAATGTGGCCTTCGTCGGCGGCTTCGTGCAGCAGCGGCGCATGGGTGTTGGCGTCGCCCGCCAAAAACACGGGCAGGTCACCGATCTGCTGGGTTTGGGGGTTGACGGCGGGCATGCCGCGCGGATTGAGGGGCACGCCCAGGGTTTCCAGGCCCAGGTGTTCGATGTTGGGCACGCGGCCCATGGCGGCGATGACCTGGTCCACCACCACGCGGTTGGGGCCGCTGCTGACCTCGATGCCGCCCGCCACCTCGCGCAGCTCGGCCGGGGCGCCGGTGTGCAGCAGCATTTCTTGCTTGAGCAGGGCGGCCAGCTCGGCGTTGAGGGCGGGGTCTTTGAGGCCAGCCAGGTGGGGGCTGGTGGTGAAGGCGGCCACTTCGATGCCCAGGCGGGCCAGCGCCTGCGCAATCTCCACGCCAATCACTCCCATGCCGATCACGGCCACGCGCGGGCCCAGCGTGGGCTGCTCGAACAGGGTGTCGGTGGTGAGGATGCGGTCGCCAAAGGCCAGCCATTCATCCGGCACGCGGGGGCGCGAGCCGGTGGCGATGATGATGCTGCGCGTGGCGTAGGGGGTGCCGTCTATGTCTACTGCGTTGGGGCCCAGCACCGTGGCGCGGCCTGCCATGCGGGCAGCGCCCAGGGTGTCGGTGGCTTGCAGGGCGCCGGCCACAAACTGGTCGCGCAGGTCGCGCACGCGCTGCAGCACGGCGGCGATGTCGGCGGTGAGGCCCTCGGCGCCGCGCAGGCCAAATGCTTCAAAAGCATGGCGGCGGTGAAAGGCGTTGGCCGCTTCGATCAGCGCTTTGGATGGCATGCAGCCCACGCGTGCGCAGGTGGTGCCCCAGGGGCCTTCGTTGACGATGAGGTAGCGGTCGGTGCGCTTGCGCACCTCGCGCAGCGCGGCCAGGCCTGCCGTGCCTGCGCCGATGATGAGGGTGTCGAGCGGTTGGCTCATGCGGTGTCTCCCAGGGGCCACGAAAGCTGCAGTGTGCGTGCGCAGCGGCCGTTGGGCGTGTAGGCGCACAGGCATTGCGCGTGGCGGTGGGGGGCGGCAATGTGCGGGTGCGGGGCCTGCAGGGTGCGCTGGCGTGGTCGGCCCGTGGGGGCGAACCGGGCCTTGGCAGATGCAGGCCAAATAACAGGGTTTTTGAGGCCTGGCGCTTGCTGGTAAAGCGCAGGCAGCTACTGTTTATGTAGCGTTTTCGACGGCCTGAACCCCGCGCTGCGCTGCAACGGCGGGGTGTGCGGTGTGCGCCGGGTGGGCCGCGCCCCGCGGGTGGGCCTGCAGGTTGGCGCGCACAAAGGTTTCCAGGTGCTCAGGCAGCAGCGGGCGGCTGTAGTGGTAGCCCTGCACCTGGTCGCAGCCTTGCGCGCGCAGATAGTCCAGTTGCTCGGCGGTTTCCACGCCTTCGGCGATGGTGCTCATGCCCAGGCTGTGGGCCATTTGCACGATGGCGGTGGCAATGGCCTGGTCGTCCGGGTCGGTGCCGATGTCGCGCACGAACGACTGGTCGATCTTGAGCTGGTTGATGTGAAAGCGCTTGAGGTAGCTGAGCGACGAATACCCGGTGCCAAAGTCGTCTATGGACAGGCGGATGCCGCGCTGGCTCAGCTCTTGCATTTTTTGGGCGGCGGTTTCGGGGTCTTTCATGGCCACGACTTCGGTCAGCTCCAGCTCCAGGCCTTCGGGCGGTACGCCGGTTTGCTGCAGCAGTCGGCCCACCAGGTCGGGCAGCCCGGGTTGGCCAAACTGCACCGCCGAGAGGTTGACCGCCATGGTCATCATGGGCAGGCCGCCATCGAGCCAGGCGCGCAGCTGGCACAGGGCGGTGTGCAGCACCCATTCGCCAATGGGCACGATGAGGCCGTTGGCTTCGGCCAGCGGAATGAATTCGGCAGGCGACACGACGCCCCATTGCGGGTGGGTCCAGCGCAGCAGGGCTTCGACGCCGACGATGCGGCCCACCGGAATGGCGCGAGAGCGTGTCGTGGTCTTGCAGGCTGGAGCGCAGGCGGTGGGAGACTTCGAGCAGCAGCATGTCGCCCTCGCTGTGGCCCAGCGAGTCGTTGATGTCCTTGAAGCGGTCAAGGTCGATCCACAGCAAGGCCAGGGCGGGGCTCTGGCGGAAGGCGTGTTGGAAGTGCGCGCCCAGCAGGGTGCGGTTGGGCAGGCCGGTGAGCTGGTCGTAGTGCGACAGCTGCTGTATGCGCTCGGCAGCCTGTTTGCGCTCGGTCACGTCTTCTTTGTGGGCGAGGTAGCTGGTGACCTCGCCCTCGGCGTTGCGCACCGGGTAAATGAGCACCGATTCGGTGTATTCGCGGCCGCTTTTGCTGCGGTTGCTCAGTTCGCCTTGCCAGGATTTGCCTTGTGTGAGCCGGGCCCACATGCCCTGGTATGTGGCGGGCGGCGTTTTGCCCGATTGCAGCATGCGCGGGTTTTGCCCCAGCACTTCGGCGGCGGTGTATTCGCTGGAGCGGGTGAAGGCGTCGTTGACGAACTCGATGCAGCCCTGCAGGTCGGTGATGACGATGGGCAGGGGGCTTTGCGAAACTGCCTGCGAGAGCTTGCGCATGGCCTCTTCGCTTTGCAGGCGTTGGGTGATGTCGCGCGAGATGACCACGTAGCGCGGCCCCTGGCCGGGCTGTGGGGCCTTGCGCGCAACCGACAGTTCAAACCAGCGTTTGCCGTCGGGCACCTGCAAGGCAACCACGCGGCCGCGCGAGAAACCGGTCTGGCGGGCTTCGTCCAGGGCGGCCAGCGAAATGCGCGCGGCCTCGGCGGGCAGGGCTTCTTGCAGGGTTTTGCCCAGCAGCTGTGCAATGGGGGCCGCCAGGGCGCCAGCGTGGCCGGCGCGCGCATCCACGTAGCGCCCTTCATCATCAAACTCCAGCAGGGGGTCGGGCAGGGCGTCCAGCGTGGCCTGCAGCTGCCGTTGCGAGTTGCGCAGCAAGGTGTAAGGCCGCTGCACGGTTTCCACAAAAACCGCGCGGTACAAAAAGGCGTAGGCCAGCACTTTGTAAAAGTGGCCCGTGAGGTTGTAGATGTCGGTGACGCCGGTGTAACGGGTAAAGAAAAACTCGCTTTGCGCCATGACGCACGCCGCCGCAAACAGGCCGCTGGCGTTGAAGCTGCGCTGGCGGCGCATGTGCCACAGCAGCCGGGCTGCGGCGGCAAGGTACAGCGCCATCAGCGTGTATTCGAAAGCGATCTTGAAGGAGGTCAGCCCGCCGCCCGGCACAAAGGTAAGGGGCAGCAGGTGCGGCGCCAGAAAGAACAGCCCGTGCAGCGCGGCCACCAGCACCAGCACCGTCGCCGTCATCAGCGTGGCCCGCGAGCGCGTGGCGGTGCTGCCCCAGGGCAGCCAGGCCACCGCCAGCAGGGCCAGTGCGCTCAGCAGCCGCGCCGACAGCCAGTAGTGGATGGCTTTCTCGGACGTGTTGGGGGTAATGAAATCGGGCATGCCGATGTAAGACAGCATGTGGCTGAAGTCGAGCAGGCCCACGCCCAGGAAAGCGCAGCCCAGCAACAGGGCATTGAGCGGCAACTGCTCGCGCCGCACGCTCCATGCCATGCCATGCCATGCCAAAGGTGAGCGCCGCCACCACAATCGCCAGCGTTTCCAGCGCCATGTGCAGGGGCGGATAGTGCGAAACGCCCTGCAGGCCTGGAAGCATGGGCAGCGCCATGACCAGCAGCAACAGCACAAACAGCGCGACGACGGCACGGATGGCTTGGCGGGCTGCAGGCTGGTGGCTTGGGTGGATCAGCATGGGCGGGGGTGGTGCCGGTTACCGGGGGTACCGCGGGGGGCGGCGAAACAGGTCTGTGTGCAAGTGTCGTAGTTGTAAAGCGGTGTTCCCCGGGCTGTTTATGACCCGCCGGTCAGTTGATCGGGCCAGCCCACACGGCCTTGGCCGAGGTCGTTGATACGCTGCACAAAGGCGCTGGCCTGGGTTTGGGGCAGGCGCAGTTGCAGCGTGACGAGCGAACCATGCTGCACGCCCAGCAGCTCGGCGCCCGCGGCCTCGATTTCGCGGCGCAGCAGGCCTTCCAGTGCATAGGGCACCAGGCATTGCAGCGTGGCCATGCGCTGCAGTTGCACCTTGGGCGCGTGGAGCAGGGCCTGGGCCACGCAGTCCGTGTAGGCACGCACCAGCCCGCCCGCGCCCAGTTTGACGCCGCCAAAGTAGCGCACCACGGTGGCCAGAACGCCTTCGAGGTCCTGGTGGCGCAGCACATCGAGCATGGGGCGCCCGGCGGTGCCGCCGGGCTCGCCGTCGTCCACGGCGGCCGATTGCCCGCCCGCCAGCAGCGCCCAGCAGATGTGGGCCGCGCCGGGGTGCTGCTTCCAGAGCGCATCGACATGCGCCTGGGCGCTGGTGCGGTCGGGCATGGGCTGCACGCAGCCGATGAAACGGCTCTTCTTGATGATGATTTCGCTGTGAACGGGCGCGGCCAGGGTCTGGGACATGGGCCCCAAGCTTACCGGCACGATGGCGGGGTGCCTGGCAGGGACAAGCGGCCCCAGCGGCGACAAAAATGGCCTGCCGCCGTAAAATGCGCGGTTACCCACCAAGACCGCGCCCCCACCAT
>NZ_QOZT01000110.1:0-10815 GCF_003345135.1 Acidovorax sp. BoFeN1 | reverse complement strand
CTCCCGCACAGCCCGCCGCCCATGCACCACGCCAGCGGGCGCCGGTGATGCTGCACATGCCGGTGGATGTGCGCAACGTGTCGCTGGCGTTGCTGGCGCTGTTTGCCAGCGTGGCGCTGCTGCACTGGGCCAGCGCAGTGTTCATTCCCATCATGCTGAGCCTGCTGCTGACCACTGCGCTCAGGCCCACGGTGGAAGCCCTGTGGCGCTGGCATGTGCCGCGCTGGCTGGGGGCGGGTTTGCTGCTGGTGGCCATTGTCTCGGGCCTGGCAACCACCGCCTGGTCGCTCAGCGACGGCGCAGCACAGCTGGTGGACTCGCTCCCCGTTGCCGCCAAGAAAGTGCGCGACAACCTCAAGAACCGCACCGGTGCCAGCAGCCCGCTGGACAACATGCAAAAGGCAGCAACGCAGATCGAGCAGGCCGCCAACGACAATGGCGCCAGCGCCCCGCCGCGCCGCGGCGTGCAACGGGTCATCATCGAACGCCCGCCGTTCAATATCCGCGACTACCTCTGGAGCGGAACCATGGGGCTCATGTCGGCGCTGGGTCAGCTCATGGTGGTGATTTTTCTCACCTACTTTGCGCTGGCCTCGGGCAACCTGTTTCGCGACAAGCTGGTGCGCATCGCCGGCACCACCCTGGAGCGGCGCAAGATCACCATCCATGTGCTCGGCGACATCACCGGCCAGATCCAGCGCTACCTGCTGGTCCAGGTCTTCACCAGTGTGCTGGTGGGGCTGGCGACCGGCACGGCCTACTGGGCGCTGGGCCTTGAAAACGCGGCGGTGTGGGGCGTGGTGGCTGCAGTGCTCAACCTGGCACCCTACATCGGCTCGGCGCTGGTGACGGGGGCCTCGGCGCTGGTGGCTTTTTTGCAGTTCGGCACGCTCGACATGGCCCTCGCCATTGGCGGGGCATCGCTGGTCATCCACACCATCATCGGCAACCTGCTCACCCCCTGGCTCACCAGCCGCGCCAGCAGCATGAGCCCCGTGGCGGTGTTCGTGAGCGTACTGGCCTGGGGCTGGCTGTGGGGCCTGTGGGGGCTGCTGCTGGGCATCCCGGTAATGATGGCCGTGAAGGCAGTGTGCGACCGGGTGGAAGACCTCAAGGCCATCGGAGAACTGCTGGGCGACTGACCGACCCCATCCCGTCTGAATAGAACGGGCGGGGCGGGGCCAGCCCGGTTCAGCCGGTGTTGCGCAGGCCCGCCGCAATCCCGTTGATCGAGATGTGGATACCCGTCTGCACGCGCTCATCGCCCTGCCCCGCGCGCCAGCGGCGCACCAGCTCCACCTGCAGGTGGTGCAGGGGGTCGATGTAGGGAAAGCGATGGCGGATGGACCGGGCCAGCGCGGTGTTGTGCGTGAGGCGCTGCTTCTCGCCGGTGATGCGGGTCAGCGCGTCGGCCGTGCGGTGCCATTCGGCCTCGATGGTGCTGAACACCCTCTTGCGCAAGCGGGCATCGGTCACGAGTTCGCTGTAGCGCGAGGCCAGGGCCAGGTCGCTCTTGGCCAGCACCATGTCCATGTTGGAAAGCAGTGTGCGAAAGAACGGCCACTGGCGGTACATCTTTTGCAACAAGGCCATCTGGGTCTTGGGGTCCTTGCCTTCCAGGTTGACAAACGCCTCCACGGCAGCGCCAAAGCCATACCAGCCCGGCAGCGTGAGGCGGCACTGCCCCCAGCTGAAGCCCCAGGGAATGGCGCGCAAATCCTCGATCTTCTGGCTGGCTTTGCGCGATGCCGGGCGCGAGCCAATGTTGAGCTCGGCGATCTCGCGGATAGGGGTTGAGTTGAAGAAATAGTCGGTGAAGCCCGGTGTTTCGTACACCAGCGCGCGGTAGGCGCCCATGCTGGCCTGCGAAAGCTGCGCGGCAGCGTCCAGAAACGCCTTGGTGGCCGATTTGGTGGGCTGCAGCAGCGTTGCCTCCAGGGTGGCCGCGACCAGGGTTTCGAGATTGCGGCGCCCGATCTCGGGATTGGCGTATTTGGAGGCGATGACTTCGCCCTGCTCGGTCAGCCGGATCTGGCCGCGCACCGTGCCCGGCGGCTGCGCCAGAATGGCCTGGTAGCTGGGGCCGCCGCCCCGTCCCACAGTGCCGCCGCGGCCATGGAACATGCGCAGCTGGATGCCATGGCTGGTATCGAGTTCGTCAAACAGCTCCACCAACGCGATCTCGGCCCGGTACAGCTCCCAGTTGCTGGTGAAGATGCCACCGTCCTTGTTGCTGTCGGAGTAGCCCAGCATGATGTCCTGCTCGCCGCCGCTGCGCTGCACCAGCGCCGCCACGCCAGGCAGGGCATAGAACTCGCGCATGATGGGCGCGGCATTGCGCAGGTCTTCGATGGTCTCGAACAGCGGCACCACGATGAGGTCGTTGCGGGCGCCGGGCCGAGCGCCGGGCCGCCCCAAGCCGGCCCGAGCCCCACGCACCGGCGAAGCCTGGGCCCCTTCCCCTGCTTGGGGCAGCGAGGACACGCCAGTGCCAAGCGTGGGGGTACCATCCTCATCCAGCGTGCCGCGCATCAGACCCACTTCCTTTTGCAGCAGCAGCACTTCGAGCAGGTCGCTCACGGTTTCAGTGTGGCTGATGATGTAGTGGCGAATCGCCTCGTGGCCAAAGCGCTCGCGCAGCACGCGGGCGGTTTCAAAAATGGCCAGCTCACCCAGGGTGTGGTCGCCGTAGGTGGCGCCCACTACGCGCAGCGGCCGGGCATCGTTCAACAGCTTGATGAGCAGAGCGCGCTTGGCGGCCTCTTGCAGGCTGCTGTAGTCGGGTTCGATGCGGGCGGTGGCCAGCAGTTCGGCCACCACTTCTTCATGCTTGTCAGAGCTTTGGCGCAGGTCCACGGTGGCCAGGTGAAAGCCAAACACCTGCACGGCGCGGATCAGCGGGTGCAGGCGTTCGGCCGCCAGCGCCTTGCCATGGTGCGATTGAAGCGATGCCTCGATCACGCGCAGGTCGGCCAAAAATTCTTCTGCACCGGCATAGGCGTTCTGGGGTGCCACCGCATGGCGGGCTGCGTCGCCCCCTGTCAGGTCCTTGAGCGTGGCCGCCAGGCGCGCGTAGATGCCGGTCAGGGCGCGGCGATAGGGCTCGTCCTGCCGGTGCTCGCTGGTGTCGGGCGAGCGCTGGGCCAGCGCCTGCATCTCGGGCGACACCGTGACCAGGCGCGCCGACAGCGACAGCTCGCCGCCCAGAAAATGCACTTCAGTGAGGTAGTGCCGCAGCGCCATCTCGGCCTGGCTGCGCAAGGCATATTGCAGGGTTTGCGCCGTCACGTTGGGGTTGCCGTCACGGTCGCCACCAATCCACTGGCCCATGCGCAAAAAGCTGTGCACGGGGTACTGGCCCAGCTCCCGCTCCAGATCGGCATAGATCTTGGGAATCTCGCGCAAAAAGGTGGATTCGTAATACGACAGCGCGTTTTCGATTTCATCGGCCACCGTGAGCTTGCTATAGCGCAGCAGGCGCGTTTGCCACAGCTGGGCCACGCGGGCGCGCAGCAGGGCTTCGTTGGCGGCCAGCTCGCGCGGGGTGAGCGCGTCCTTGGCGCTGTTGTAGAGCTGTGCGCGCACCTGGATGTCGTCGCGCACCGCCAGCAGCTGGGCGATATCGCGCTCGGCGTCCAGAATGCTCTTGCGCTGGACCTCGGTAGGGTGGGCAGTGAGCACCGGGGCCACATAGCTGCTGGCCAGGGTCTGGGCAATGGTCTTGGGCGCAATGCCGGCCCAGCGCAGGCGCGACAGGGCGACCTCGATGCTGCCCTCTTGCGTGTCGCCCGCGCGCTCGTGCACGGCGCGGCGGCGGATGTGGTGGCGGTCTTCGGCCAGGTTGGCCAGGTGGCTGAAATAGGTGAAGGCCCGGATCACGCTCACCGTCTGGTCGCCCGACAGCGACTTGAGCAGCTTCTTGAGGGCGCGGTCGGCCTCCTGGTCGGCATCGCGGCGAAAAGCCACTGAGAGCTTGCGCACCTGCTCGACCAGTTCGTAGGCCTCCACGCCCTCCTGTTCGCGGATCACGTCGCCCAGAATGCGCCCCAACAGGCGGATGTCGTCGATCAGGGGCTGGTCCTTGTCGGATCGTTTCATGCGGGTGTCTCCGGATTGAGGGGGCAGCCGGCCGCTGCCAGCCTGCTGTGCAAGCCTGTGCGGACACCAGCCACCGGTGCGGCGCGATGCTAGCATCGCAGCTTGCCCAATGATTACAAATAGGTTACGAACTTGAGCCCGACACAACCCCTTACCCTGGTGATCGCCACGCGCGAAAGCCGCCTGGCCCTGTGGCAAGCAGAACACGTGCAGGCCCTGCTGCGCGCACGCGGCCACACCGTTTCGCTACTGGGCATGACCACCCAGGGCGACCAGATTCTTGACCGCAGTCTCTCCAAGGTGGGCGGCAAGGGCCTGTTCGTGAAAGAGCTGGAAGTAGCGCTCGAAGAAGGCCGTGCCCACATCGCCGTGCACTCGCTCAAAGACGTGCCCATGGAGCTACCCGAAGGCTTTGCCCTGGCCTGCGTGATGGAGCGCGAAGACCCGCGCGATGCCTTTGTGTCGCCCCGTTATGCATCGCTCGATGCCCTGCCCCAGGGCGCGGTGGTCGGCACCTCCAGCCTGCGCCGCCAGGTGCTGCTGCAGGCGCTGCGGCCCGATCTGCGCATCGAGCCGCTGCGCGGCAATCTCGACACGCGCCTGCGCAAGCTCGACGAAGGCAACTACGACGCCATTGTGCTGGCGGCAGCGGGCCTCAAGCGCCTGGGCCTGCAAGAACGCATCCGCACCGAATTCGCCACCACCGACATGCTGCCGGCCGCAGGCCAGGGCGCCCTGGGCATCGAGATTCGCAGCGACCGGCAAGACCTGCTGGATGCGCTGGCGCCGCTGGCCCACCAGGACACCTGGCTCACCGTGACCGCCGAGCGCGCCGTCAGCCGCGCCATGGGCGGCAGCTGCTCGATGCCACTGGCTGCGCATGGCCGGCTGGTGCAGGGCACCCTGCAGCTGGATGCCGCCTGGGGCGACCCCGACGGTCGTGTGCCACTGGTTCGCGCCAGCGCCAGCGCCCCGGTGGCCACACTGGAAGCCGCCGATGCCCTGGGCATCGCCATTGCGGCACAACTGCGCGCCGGCGGTGCCCGGGGCGTTGACCCCGTTGCCGGCTGAACCTGCAGTGACCACCAACCGGGTGATCGTGACCAGACCCGCGCGCGAAGCGGCGCACTGGGTGGAGCAGCTGGCTGCGCGGGGCCATGCCGCCACGGCGCTGCCCCTGATTGCCATTGGCGCCTGCACCGACCCCGGTGCGCGCGCCGCCATCGCCCGGGCCCGGGCCCAGCTCGACAGCTACCGTGCCGCCATGTTTGTCAGCGGCAACGCAGTGGACTACTTTTTTGAACAAAAAGAGCCTCTAGCGCTTACGGAAACTGCGCCATCAGCTATTAAAACAAGAGCATGGGCACCTGGCCCCGGAACCTTGCGTGCACTGTTGCGCGCGGGGGTTCCGCTCGACTGCATCGACAGCCCGGCGCCCGATGCAACGCAGTTCGACTCGGAATCCCTGTGGCAGCAGGTGGCGACACAGGTGCGCGCAGGCGACCGCATTCTCATCGTGCGCGGCTGCTCCGAGGGGGCCGAGCCAGGCCCCGGAATCGGGCGCGACTGGCTGGCCCGCCAGATCGAGCAGGCGGGCGCCACGGTGGAGTTTGTGGTGGCCTACACACGGGGTGCGCCGCGCCTCACCCCCGAACAGACCACGCTGGCCCATGCAGCGGCAGGCGACGGTTCGTGGTGGCTGCTCAGCAGCTCGGAAGCGCTTGCGCACCTGGCCAGCGCCGCACCTGGCCTGGCACTGCACACGGCGCGCGCGCTGGCCACGCACCCACGCATTGCACAGGCAGCGCGTGCCGCCGGGTTTGGCAGCGTGCACGAATGCCGGCCCGCACTGGATGACGTGGTGGCCTCGATAGAATCGGCGGCATGAGCCTCGTGCCCCCCACCGATTCTTCAGCTCCAGCCGCTCCAGGCAACCCGGTGACCGCTGCTCCGCCCGGCACTGGCCCGGCGGTGGGCGTCGCACCCACCGCATCGCTGCGGCACACCGGCACCTATCTTCTGGGCGCGGTGGCCATTGCCGCCCTGGTCAGCAGCGGCCTGCTCTGGCAGAAGCTCAACACCATCCAGGAGCAACTTGCTCGCCAGTCGGCTGATGCGGGAGCCCAGGCCATCGAGGCCCGCGCCATGGCGCGCCAGGCCCAAGAACTGGTGCGCGACACAGCCGCCCGCCTCTCGGTCACGGAAGCCCGGGTGGGCGAGGTGGCGCTGCAACGCAGCCAGCTCGAAGAACTGATGCAAAGCCTGTCGCGTTCGCGCGACGAAAACCTGGTGGTGGACATCGAATCGGCCATCCGCATGGCACATCAGCAGGCCCAGCTTACCGGCAGCCTGGAGCCCCTGGTCGCCGCCCTCAAAAGCGCGAACCAGCGCATTGAGCGCGCCGCCCAGCCCCGCCTGGCGCCCGTGCAGCGCGCCATCGGCCGCGACCTGGATCGCATGACCCGCGCCACCGTCACCGACACCGCCGGCCTGCTGGCCCGCCTCGATGACCTGGTGCGCCAGGTGGACGACCTGCCCGTGCAAAACGCTGTGGCGCAGGCCGCCGCAACGCGCCGCCTGGCCGCCGCTCCCAGCAACAGTGCACCGGACGCAGCCGCGCAAAGCGAGCAGGCCTGGTGGCTGGCCACGCTGCAACGCAGCTGGGAAGTGGTGCGCGACGAGGCCCGCAACCTGGTGCGCGTGAGCCGCATCGACCAGCCCGAAGCCATTTTGCTGGCGCCCGAGCAAACCTTCTTTCTGCGCGAAAACCTCAAGCTCAAGCTGCTCAATGCGCGCCTTGGCGTGCTGGCCCGCCAATTTGATTCGGCCCGGGCCGACTTGGCGGCCGCCACGGCGGCACTGAACAAGTATTTCGACCCCGCATCGCGCCGCACGCAGGCGGCAGCTGCCGTGCTGCAGACCGCCCAGGCCAGCATGAAGGCTGCCGAACTGCCCCGCTTGGACGAAACCCTGTCCGCGCTGGCAACAGCCGCTGCGGGAAGATGACATGACCCCTCCTGAGTCGCTTCGCGCCTTCCCCCCAAGGGGGACGACGCCCTCACGGCGGGGCGGCCCTTGCTCGGCGTCCCTGGCCTGTGGGGCGCCAGTTTCGAAGATCGCGAACGCGCGCGAAGCATTGGACTACTGATATGCGCGCTGCACTCTGGCTTCTGGCGTTGTTTGGCGTGGCCGTGGCTGCGGCCCTGTTTGCGGGCAACAACCAGGGCACCCTCACGCTTTACTGGCCCCCCTACCGCATCGACTTTTCCTTGAACATGGTCGTGCTGCTGCTGGTGACCAGCTTTGTCACGGTGTATGCCGCGCTGCGTGCGCTGGCGGCCCTGCTGGAGTTGCCCCACCAGGCACGCCGGTGGCGCGTGCAGCAAAAAGAGCGCGCCATGCACAGTGCGATGCTGGATGCCCTCACCCACATGCTCGCCGGTCGCTTCATCCGCTCACGCA
This sequence comes from Acidovorax sp. BoFeN1, assembly GCF_003345135.1. Classification (NCBI taxonomy): domain Bacteria; kingdom Pseudomonadati; phylum Pseudomonadota; class Betaproteobacteria; order Burkholderiales; family Comamonadaceae; genus Acidovorax; species Acidovorax sp. BoFeN1. Next base: position 3,255 of record NZ_QOZT01000110.1, on the reverse strand, counting down.
AGGCGGCGCTGTCCGCCCTCGTCAAAGAAGAAGCACTCGCCGCTGCCAACGAAAAAGTGCCCCATGGTCACCACCTGCGGGCGCTGGCGCACATGGTGGCGGCCGAGAGTTCCCACGCGCTGCAAGACCGCGCCACACGCGAAAGCCAATTGCAGCTGGCCCTGGGCCTGGCCCCGGCCGGTGGCTCCGCCCACGAGCAGGAACTGCGGGAAGGCGTGCAGATGCGTGGTGCACGCTGGGCGCTGGACGACCGCGACGCCGATCTGGCCCTCCAACGACTTGCCGCCCTGCCGCAGGGCGCCGCCCGGCGCACGCTGGCACTGCGCATCAAGCTCAAGGCCACCCGTCTGGCGCGCCAGACGCAGGATGCCCTGGACACGGCACGCCTGCTGGGCAAGCACCGTGCTTTCTCGGCCGACGCAGCGCAAAGCATTGTGCGCGGCCTGGCCATCGAACTCATCAACAGCGCGCACGACCCGTCCCAGTTGCAGCAGACCTGGCAGCAACTGGAGCAGCTCGAGCGCAACATGCCAGAGCTGGCCATCCACGCCACCCAGCGCTTGGTGAACCTTGGGGGCGAGCCCGCACAGGCGAGGGCCTGGCTGGTTCCGGTGTGGGAACGCATGGTGCAGTTGCCCAATGCCCTGCCCGATCACCATGCACTCAAGCTGGTGCGGGCCCTCGAATCGGGTCTGGACACGCTGGATGCAGCCTGGCTTGCACGCATCGAATCCGCGCAACTGGCCAACCCCCGCGATGCCCGTTTGCAATATCTGGCCGGCGTGGCATGCCTCAAACGGCAGCTGTGGGGCAAAGCACAGCAACTGCTGACCCAGGCCATCCCCCATTTGACGGATGCGGGCTTGCGCGCCAGCGCCTGGCGCCATCTGGCCGCACTGGCAGAGCGACGCAACGACGGCGAAGCCGCCGCCGAAGCCTGGAAAAAAGCCGCGCTCGCGCATTAAAGCGGCGCAGAGGGGCTCCACCGCGCTGGCGGTGTGCGCTTGCTGGTCTTTCTGTGGGGCGCCAGCCAATGCACAGCATTGGGGAACTTTGATTACAGACGGTCAATCAATTCAGTTTTTTTGAATCAAGCCGTCAATTCATCTGAAACCCACAAGACCTGTGGCTTCATAGACTTGGTTCTTTGATACACGGCGCCCCCGAACCAAGGTTGCGCAACCCCCGCAACTTAGCGCCACAGGCACCCATCACCGCCTTCGCACACATGCACACCACACATCAGAGTCAGGCCTTTGCCACCCCGCGCTACACCCGCACCGCCATGATGCTGCACTGGCTGCTGGGCGTGGCGCTGGTCATCCTGTTTGGTGTGGGCCTGTACATGGCCGATCTGCCGTTTTCTCCCCAGCGCCTGAAGCTCTACAACTGGCACAAATGGGCAGGGGTCAGCATTCTGGCGCTGTCGGTGCTGCGCCTCTTGTGGCGCCTGACGCACCGCCCGCCACAACTGCCCGCCAACGTGGAACAAGCCATGCCGCGATGGCAGCAACGAGCGCACCACGGCGCGCACCACCTGCTGTATCTGCTGTTTTTTGCCGTGCCCTTGCTGGGCTGGGCCTACAGCTCGGCGGCGGGCTTTCCCATTGTGTTTCTTGGGCTGTGGCAACTGCCCGACTTCGTCGCTGCGAGCCCTGATCTGGCCGACGCCCTCAAGCCGCTGCACAAGCTCAGTGCGTATGCCATGGCAGCCCTCGTGCTGGTGCATGTGGCCGCCGCACTGAAGCACCAATTTTTTGACCGCGACGGGCTGATGCTGCGCATGCTGCCCGGTCGCCGCTGATCCTGTCACCCGATTCTTCAGGAGTTCCCCATGCAGATGTCTTCGTTCTTTTCCGCACTGGCCCTGGGCAGCGCAGCCTTGCTGGCGGCCCAGCCTGCGGTCGCTCAGCAAAAGCTGGTGCCCGCGCAAAGCGAGGTGCAATTCACCGCGCGCCAAATGGGTGTGCCGCTGGAAGGCCACTTCAAGAAGTTTGACGCACAGGTCAGCTTTGACCCTGCCAAGCTGGCCACGAGCAAGATCGTCTTCACAGTGGATACCGGCAGCGCTACCATGGGTTCGCGCGAGACCGATGCCGAACTGCCCAAGGCCACCTGGTTCAATGTGCCGCAGTTCCCGCAGGCCACGTTCCAGTCCAGCGCCATCAAGGCCCTGGGTGCAGGCAAATTCGAGGTCACCGGCAAACTCAGCATCAAAGGCATGGCACGCGATGTAGTGGTGCCCGTCACACTGGTGCAAAACGGCGCTACCACCTTGGCCACCGGCGCGCTGCCGCTCAAGCGTCTGGCGTTCAAGATCGGCGAGAACGAGTGGGCCGACACCTCGATGGTGGCAGACGATGTGCAGGTGAAATTCAAGCTCGCGCTGACCGGCGTGGGCAAGCTCTGACCGATTTTTCCCGTCCCCTTGGCTTTTTCTACGACTTTCAGGAGAACCTTTCCATGCGCAAATCCCTCTTCGCTCTGGCCGCAGCCGCAACGCTGACCGCAGGTGTTGCCCACGCAGCCCCGGCCACCTACGCCATCGACCCCGCCCACACGTTCGTGACCTTTGAAATCAGCCACTTTGGCGCCTCCGTCAACCGCGGCCGCTTCGACAAGAAAGAGGGCAGCGTGCAATTCGACCGTGCTGGCAAGGCTGGCAAGGTGGAAATCAGTTTCGATGCCACCTCGGTGAACACCGGCACGGCAGCGTTCGACAAGCACCTGCAGGGCCCGGACTTTTTTGACGCAGCCAAGCACCCCACCATCAAGTTCACGTCGGACAAGTTCAGCTTCAACGGCGACAACGTCAGCGAAGTCACCGGCCAGCTGACGCTGCTGGGCAAGACGGCGCCCGTGACGCTGAAGGCCAACCAGTTCACCTGCTACCAAAGCCCCATGCTCAAGCGCGAAGTTTGCGGTGGCGACTTTGAAACCATCATCGACCGCTCGGTATTTGGCATGAACTACGGCATCGAATGGGGCTTCCCCAAGAACGTGCGCCTGCTGGTGCAGGTCGAGGCCGTCAAGCAATAAACGGGTTTTCCCCCTGTAAAGCCGCCTGCCGGGTATCCGGCGGGCGGCTTTTTTTTCATGCAACGGCCCTGCGGCGGGCCTGCCCCCGGTGCCTCACCTGCACGCATCGCGCCGGGTGCCGCACCGCCTACAATTATTTTTAAGTAAATCAATTACGAATAGTAGAATTTGCGGGATTGATTCGAGGAGCCTCTCCATGACCGCTGCCCCCCGGCC
>NZ_QOZT01000010.1:0-83317 GCF_003345135.1 Acidovorax sp. BoFeN1 | reverse complement strand
ACCGGGGGGACTGTGGTGGGCGGGGAGGGCGGCTGCGGCCCGGCGGCAGCCATGGTGCCTAGCGGCCGTTGCCCGAACGGGCCGATGCCGAGGACTGCGTTGCGAAGGTGATCTGGCTGAGGCCCACGCGCCGCGCGGCCTCCATCACGGTAACCACCGACTGGTGCGGCGCAGTGGCATCTGCACTGATGATGACCACGCTGTCGCGGCCTGCACCGGCAGCCTGGCCCAGTGCACGGGCCACAGCGTCCACGCCCTTGCCATCCACTGCAGCCTTGTTGACGGCATAGCGTCCGTCGGCCGCCACGGCCACGATCACCTCCTTGGGATGGTCGCGCTGCTGCTCTGCGTCGGCCACGGGCAGCGTCAGTTGCAGTTCTGTGAACTTGCTGTAGGTGGTGGTCAGCATCATGAAGATGAGGATCACCAGCAGCACGTCGATGAACGGGATCAGGTTGATCTCCGGCTCGTCCTTCTGGCGGGGGCGGAAATTCATCGGCAGGGTCTTTCAGGCGAAGGGCTGGGCGGCACCGTTGTGCTGTGGGCTTACTTGCGCAGCCGCAGGATGTGGCGCACAAACTGCTCGGAGGCCAGCTCCAGCGTGAGCAGATAAGCGTCCACGCGGCTGCGGAAATAGCGCCAGAAGATCAGCGCCGGAATCGCCACGATGAGGCCGAACGCCGTGTTGTACAGCGCAATGGATATGCCATGCGCCAGCTGCGCCGGGTTGCCGCCACCCATGGCCTGGCTGGCGCCGCCGGTGCCCACCTGCGAGCCGAAGATCTCGATCATGCCGATCACGGTGCCCAGCAGGCCCAGCAGCGGGGCCGCTGAGGCGATGGTTGCCAGGGCATTGAGGTATTTTTCGAGCCGGTGTGCCACGGCGCGGCCTGTGCCTTCCATGGTGGCGCGCAGGTCCGCCTCGGTGCACTGGGGGTTGTTGTTGAAGGCGCGCAACCCGCTGGCCAGCACCTCACCCAGCGCGGAGTTTTGCGCCAGCTGGTTCACCACGTCGGGCGTGGGAACTGCCTTGGCCGAGACGGTAATGGCTTCGTCCAGCAGTTTGGGGGGGGCGACGCGGGCTGCTTTCAGGGCCACAAAACGCTCGAAAATCAGCGCCAGAGCCAGGACGGAGCAGGCGATCAGCGGCCAGATGGGCCAGCCTGCGGCTTGTATGATGGACAGCAATTCTCTCTCCGCTCGGGTGAAGGCAAGCGCTGATTATGACCCAGCTTGTCGGGCCGCCCTGGACACAAAAGGTTACGAGAAGGTACACGCCGAAAGCCTTTTTTTCACCCACAAAATCTGTGGATAACTTTGTGGGCAACTGGGCTTCATGGCCTCGCAAAGTGGCGCCACACCGTGGCTTCAACAGATTGATGAAAAATTGATCAGTGAAAAATCTTTATAAATCAACAGGTTGCACCAATGTCCGTGGTTTCTGGCGGGTTCTGGTGCCAGGCGCCAACGCGGCTGTCGCTCGCTCATCGCTGTGGAATAGTCACACTGTGCATCGCCTGCAAACGCTGGCTCTGCCGCATGTCTGAGCCCTCCAACCCAGTGGCCACGCCACGTATCTGGGAAGTTGGCGCCCTGTGCCGCGCCATTGCTGATGCGCTGGAGTCCCGCTTCAATCCTGTGGCCGTGCGCGGCGAGATCACGGGGTTTTCGCGCGCATCCAGCGGGCATTGCTACTTCTCGGTGAAAGACGCGAACGGCCAGTTACGGTGCGCGATGTTCCGCCGCTCGGCCAGTCTGCTTGACTTTTCGCCGCGCGATGGGGAGCTGGTGGAGTTGCGCGGGCGCATTGGCGTGTATGAAGCCCGGGGCGACCTGCAATTCATCGTCGAGAGCATGCAGCGCGCGGGGCAGGGTGCCCTGTTTGAGCAGTTTGTGCGGCTGAAAGCCCAACTGGAGCGCGAAGGCCTCTTTGATGCCGCCCGCAAGCGTTCCCTGCCGCTGCAGCCGCGGGGCATTGGCCTGGTCACATCGCCCGGCGCGGCGGCACTGCACGATGTGGTGACGGCCCTGCGCCGCCGGGTGCCGCATATCCCGGTGGTACTGGTGCCGGCGCTGGTGCAGGGGGCGGCGGCCCCGCAGTCGCTGGTTGCGGCGCTATCAAAACTGTATCTGTTGGCGCAATCTGCAAAAGGGCCAGAGGCTGATTTGGCTCCAAACCCCGCGATCGACGTGATTTTGCTGGTGCGCGGCGGCGGTTCGATGGAAGACCTGTGGGCCTTCAACGACGAACAGCTGGCGCGCACCATCGTGCAAAGCCCGGTGCCGTTGGTTTGCGGCGTGGGGCACGAAACCGATTTCACCATTGCCGACTTTTGCGCCGACCTGCGCGCGCCCACGCCCACAGCGGCGGCCGAGCTGGTGGCTCAGCCGCGCGAGGTGTGGCTGGGGGCGCTGGGCCTGCTCGCCGGGCGGCTGGCCGACGGCGTGCAGCGCCAGCTCGACGCGCGCCACCAGCGGCTGGACCAGGCTGCGGCCCGCCTGGGCCGTCCTTCGGGTCTGGTGGGCCGCCAGCAGATGCGGCTGGCGCACCTGGCACAGCGCATGCGCCACGGATTGCTATTCAAAATGGAGCGGCTCGCGCAAACCCAGCAAGCGCTGGGGGCCGATTTGCCTGCAAAGCTGCACCGTCGGCTGGCGCTGCATGCCGAGCGGCTGGACCGTGCGGCCCTGCGGCTGGACCTGCTCGACCCGCGCCTGGTGCTGCAGCGTGGCTATGCGTTGTTGTCCGACACGCGGGGCCAGGCGGTCACCAGCGTGCGCCAAGCGCAACCCGGTGATGCCCTGCGCGCCACGCTGGCCGATGGTGCAGTAGATGTCACGGTGGTGCACCCACGGCTGCTGTAGCGCGGGCTGCGCTGCCGTGGCGGGCCTGCGCTGTAGGACAAGGGCGCCTTTGCACCCTTGTGGCGGCTGTTCGCATGCCCCATGCAGCACAGGTCTATTGATCTTCCTACAATGCCGGTTCGCCCGCGCCCGATCGCCTTGCCGCCGGGTATCGGGGTATCCCAGAATTTCAAACCACGAGGAAACACCATGGAACACACCCTTCCCCCGCTGCCTTACGCGATTGACGCCTTGGCCCCGCACTACAGCCAGGAAACCCTGGAATACCACCACGGCAAGCACCACAACGCCTACGTGGTGAACCTCAACAACCTGCAAAAGGGCACCGAGTTTGAAGCCATGACGCTCGAAGAGATCGTCAAGAAGTCGTCCGGCGGCATCTACAACAACGCTGCCCAGATCTGGAACCACACCTTCTTCTGGAGCTGCATGGCCCCCCAGGGCGGCGGCGAGCCCACGGGCGCGCTGGCTGCGGCCATCAACGCCAAGTTTGGCTCTTACGCCGCCTTCAAGGAAGCCTTCGTCAAGTCGGCTGTGGGCAACTTTGGCTCGGGCTGGACGTGGCTGGTGAAGAAGCCCGATGGCAGCGTGGACATCGTTAACACCGGCGCCGCCGGCACGCCGCTGACCACCGCCGACAAGGCGCTGCTCACGGTGGACGTGTGGGAACACGCCTATTACATTGACTACCGCAACCAGCGCCCCAAGTTTGTCGAAACCTTCCTGGGCAACCTGGTGAACTGGAAGTTCGCCGAAGCCAACTTCGCCTGAAGCAGTTAGCGCAGGCGAAAGCCTCGTCACCAAAAAAACGGCCCTCGGGCCGTTTTGTGCTTTTTGGGGCTGCAGCGCTTTTCTGGAAAGCGCTTGTAGCTACATAAATAATAGCGAACAGTGACGCATCAACGCTTCGAAAACGGGGCTCCGCCGAGCTTGAAGCCAGCCTTGATGCCCTTCTTGCCAAACCACCCCTGGTTCATCTCCAGCACATAGCGCACGGGTTTGGTCGAGCAATGCGAGTCGGTGGTTTGTGGCTTCATGTCGGCCAGATTCACGATGGTGCCGTCGTCTGCCACAAACGCAGCGGTCAGTGGCAGCAAGGTGTTTTTCATCCAGAAGCACTGCACGCCGGGCTGGTCAAAAATGAACAACATGCCTTCTTGCGTCGGCATCTCCTGGCGATGCATCAGGCCGATCTGGCGCTCCTGCGGGGTCTGCGCCACCTGGGCGTCGATGCGGTGCATGCCGGCAGTCAGCTCAACGCGCTGCAGGGCCAGCTGGGGTGCGTTCTGGGCGGGGGTGGCGGTGGTCCACAAAGCCAGCAAAGCGGCGGCCAAGCGGGCCATTGCAGGGCTGACGGCGCGGCGAGCGCGGCGTTGATCAGGGGCGCAGGAAACGTGGGAAGCGAGGGTCATCGTTGTCATGGGCAGTCTTTCAGCAATAGCAAACGATAGCAGGGCGCCGCACAGGCGGGGGCCGCCCCCCAAAACAAAGCCATCCGAACCGCGCAGATTTTTTCACAGGGGCCATTCGGGACGGTTGCATACCGAATGGCTGGAAGAGCGGTTTTGCCCACCGCCACCAGGTTCGCCTGCGGTGTGATCTCCATCCGATGTGCGTGGGCCGGGCAGCTGCCATGGGGTTGTTGGATCAAAAAATTGGTCAATTTAACCCCTTGATTCCGCATCGTGAGATTACATTGCAAAATAACCAGTCGGTGCGCAGAACAAGTAAGCACAATGGCGCTGTTCGATCAGTGCTACCGGCCGGTGCCCCAGCTGGTGGTTTTTTCAGCCATTTCTTGAGACATAAGCGATGAGTACCCAGCAACCCACCATCATCTACACCCTGACCGACGAGGCACCTCGCCTGGCCACTGCTTCTTTCCTGCCGATCGTGCGCACTTTCGCGGCGCCTGCGGGCATCAATGTGACCGAAAGCGACATCTCGGTGGCGGCCCGCGTGCTGGGTGAGTTTCCCGAGTGCCTGAGCGACGACCAGAAGGTGCCGAATGCGCTGGCTGCGCTGGGCAAGAAGACCCTGGAGCCCGACGCCAACATCATCAAGTTGCCCAACATCAGTGCCTCGGTGGGCCAGCTGATCGCGTGCATCAAGGAACTGCAGGGCAAGGGCTACGCAATTCCAGACTACCCTGAAGACCCCAAGACCGACGAAGAAAAGTCGATCCGCGCGCGTTATGCCCGCTGCATTGGCAGTGCCGTGAACCCCGTGCTGCGTGAAGGCAACTCCGACCGCCGCGCACCCAAGGCCGTGAAGGAATACGCGCGCAAAAACCCCCACAGCATGGCCGAGTGGAGCCAGGCCTCGCGCTCGCACGTTTCTCACATGCACGCGGGCGACTTCTACCACGGCGAAAAATCGCTCACGCTGGACAAGGCCCGCGATGTGAAGATGGAGCTGCTCACCAAGAGCGGCAAGACCATCGTCTTGAAGCCCAAGGTGTCGCTGCTCGACCGCGAAATCATCGACAGCATGTTCATGAGCAAGAAGGCGCTCGTCGAGTTCTATGAAAAAGAAATCGAAGACGCCCGCAAGACCGGCGTGATGTTCTCGCTGCACGTCAAGGCCACGATGATGAAGGTGTCGCACCCCATCGTGTTCGGCCACTGCGTGAAGATTTTCTACAAGGACGCGTTTGCCAAGCATGGCAAGCTGTTCGACGAGCTGGGCGTGAACGTGAACAACGGCATGGCCAACCTGTATGAAAAAGTGGCCACACTGCCCACCGCCCAACGCGAAGAAGTCCTGAAAGACCTGCACGCCTGCCACGAAGGCCGCCCCGAGCTGGCCATGGTCGATTCGGCCAAGGGCATCACCAATTTCCACTCGCCCAACGACATCATCGTGGACGCATCCATGCCCGCCATGATCCGTAACGGCGGCAAGATGTGGGACGCAAACGGCCGTCTGAAGGACGTCAAGGCCGTGATGCCCGAGTCGACCTTTGCCCGCATCTACCAGGAGATCATCAACTTCTGCAAATGGCACGGCGCCTTTGATCCCAAGACCATGGGCACGGTGCCCAACGTGGGCCTGATGGCCCAGCAGGCCGAGGAATACGGCTCGCACGACAAGACGTTTGAAATCACCGAAGACGGCGTGGCCAACATCACCGACCTGGCCACCGGCGAAGTGCTGCTTTCGCAAAACGTCGAAGCCGGCGACATCTGGCGCATGTGCCAGGTCAAGGACGCCGCCATCCGTGACTGGGTGAAGCTGGCCGTCAATCGCGCCCGCAACTCCGGCATGCCGGTGGTGTTCTGGCTCGACGCCTACCGCCCGCATGAGGCGCAGCTGATCACCAAGGTCAAGATGTACCTGCACGAGCACGACATTGCGGGCCTCGATATCCAGATCATGAGCCAGGTGCGCGCGATGCGTTACACGCTGGAACGCGTGGTCCGCGGCCTGGACACCATCAGTGCCACCGGCAACATCCTGCGCGACTACCTCACCGACCTGTTCCCCATCATGGAACTGGGCACCAGCGCCAAGATGCTGTCCATCGTTCCCCTGATGGCGGGTGGCGGCATGTATGAAACCGGTGCGGGCGGCTCGGCGCCCAAGCATGTGCAGCAGCTGGTGGAAGAAAACCACCTGCGCTGGGACTCGCTGGGTGAGTTCCTGGCGCTGGCCGTATCGCTGGAAGACCTGGGCCTGAAAACCGGCAACGCCAAGGCCAAGGTGCTGTCCAAGACGCTGGACGCCGCCACCGGCAAGCTGCTGGACAACAACAAGAACCCTTCGCCCAAGACCGGCCAGCTCGACAACCGTGGCAGCCAGTTCTACCTGGCCCTGTATTGGGCGCAAGAGCTGGCCGCGCAGACCGACGATGCCGACCTGGCAAAGCGGTTTGCCCCGCTGGCCCACCAACTGGCCGCCGACGAGCAAAAGATCGTGGACGAGCTCAATGCCGTGCAGGGCAAGCCCGCCGACATCGGCGGCTACTACCTGCCCGATGTCTCCAAGCTCGATGCCGTGATGCGGCCCAGCCCCACCCTGAACGCGGTGCTTGCCGCCGTTTGACGCCGCAACGTGGCTGCCCGTGATGCACGGCAGCCACCCCAGGCCAAACCGATCTGCCGTGCTGCGGGCCAACGCCCGCCGTGCGGCATTTTTCATGGGGCGGAGCCACCCAACGGGCAGAAGGCGTTAGCCCGCACGCCCGGTGGCCTCTTGCACAGCAGAGCCGCTAAAATTCAGGCGTTTTACGGATTTTTCCAAACCCGCTGCAGTTCATTCCAACATCCCACCGGAGACACCCGCTCATGACCACCTACCAGCACATCAAAGTGCCTGCTGAAGGCCAGAAAATCACCGTCAATGCCGACATGTCCCTCAACGTGCCGGACCAGACGATCATTCCCTTCATCGAAGGCGACGGCACCGGTGCCGACATCACGCCCGTGATGCTCAAGGTGGTGGACGCTGCGGTGGCCAAGGCCTACGGCGGCAAGAAGAAGATCCACTGGATGGAAGTGTTTGCGGGTGAAAAATCCACCAAGGTGTATGGCCCCGATGTGTGGCTGCCCGAAGAAACGCTGCATGCCGTCAAGGACTATGTGGTTTCCATCAAGGGCCCGCTGACCACGCCCGTGGGCGGTGGCATCCGCTCGCTGAACGTGGCGCTGCGCCAGGAGCTTGACCTGTACGTCTGCCTGCGCCCCATCCAGTACTTTGACGGCGTGCCCTCGCCCGTGAAAGAGCCGCACAAGACCAACATGGTCATCTTCCGTGAAAACTCGGAAGACATCTACGCGGGCATCGAGTTTGAAGCCGAGAGTGAAAAGGCCAAGAAGCTCATCAAGATCCTGCAGGACGACTTTGGCGTCAAGAAGATCCGTTTTCCCAACACGTCGGGCATCGGCATCAAGCCCGTGTCGCGTGAAGGCACCGAGCGCCTCGTGCGCAAGGCCATCCAGTACGCCATCGACAATGACAAGCCCAGCGTGACCATCGTGCACAAGGGCAACATCATGAAGTTCACCGAAGGGGGCTTCCGTGACTGGGCTTACGGCCTGGCAGCCAAGGAGTTTGGCGCCGAGTTGATCGACGGCGGCCCCTGGATGAAGTTCAAGAACCCCAAGACGGGCAAAGAAATCACCATCAAGGACAGCATTGCCGACGCCTTCCTGCAGCAAATCTTGCTGCGCCCGGCCGAATACTCGGTGATCGCCACGCTCAACCTGAATGGCGACTACGTGTCTGACGCCCTGGCAGCCCAGGTGGGCGGCATCGGCATTGCGCCCGGCGCCAACCTGAGCGACACCATCGCCATGTTTGAAGCCACGCACGGCACGGCCCCCAAATACGCGGGCAAGGACTACGTGAACCCCGGTTCCGAAATCCTCTCGGCCGAAATGATGCTGCGCCACATGGGCTGGACCGAAGCGGCCGACCTCATCATCAGCTCGATGAAAAAGTCGATTGCCAGCAAGAAAGTGACCTACGACTTCGCCCGCCTGATGGACGGCGCCACGCAGGTGAGCTGCTCGGGCTTCGGGCAGGTCATGATCGACCACATGTGAGCTGGCCAGCGGTCGCTGGCATCAAAAAAACCCCCGTGCTTTTAAGGCCGAGGCGTTGGCCAAAAGTGTGGATGAAGTAGGTTGTAAGCCACAGCAGGCCTCCGAATTACTTGCACAGTTATCTATCACATATACAAAGCATTCCAGCTTCAATAGTGATAAAATTCTGTGCAAATGAATGCGAGCTGCACCCTCCAACTGTTTGCCAACGGCGCTTGGTGCGACGTGGGAAGCGTAAGTCTGATGGGCCCTGAAGCACAAGGCTGGCGCAGCAAGACGTATACCGGCTACTCGGTGGAGTGGGCCATCGAGCACGGCGGAGCGCGAGACGCTCATGCCTTTGCCTGTCGCTTCCCGGTGGGTCTCCAAGCGTTCGAGCATCCGCACTGGCCCGTTTTCCTTATCGATATGTTGCCGCAGGGCTTTGGGCGAGAAGAGCTTCTCCGCAGACTGGGGCTATCTGTAACGGCAGGGGAAAGCGTGGACTGGCGGCTGCTGCTCGCGGGTGCGGGCAACTCGGTAGGAAACCTGCGCGTGAAGGAGGCCGCGAGCTGGCTAGCCGCGAACGCTGGTCCGCCACGGGGCTTCACGGACGATGAGGTGGCCGAACGGGGAGACGACTTCGCTGAGTTCCTGGCCTCGCACGGACTGTTTGTGGCTGGCTCCTCAGGGGTACAGGGCGAGTGGCCCAAGTTTTTGCTCACGAGAGCAGAGGATGGGCTGCTGTACCTGGACCACACGCTTCCTGATGCGCGGGCGCGGGAGCACTACATCGTCAAGTTCGGACGGGGCAGCAACGAGGCCCTTGCCTCCATCCTGCGGCATGAAGCCGCTTATATGGCGTTGGCACGAATGCTGGGGCTTCGCGTGCATGCGGACCTCGTACTGCTCAAGCGAGCGCTTTTCATCCCCCGGTTCGACCGCCAAGTGACGGGCGGGGGTGTTCTTCGCCTAGGGCAAGAGAGTATCGCGACGTTGACGGGCAACCCTGGATTCGATGCGGTGCCCAGCCACGACGAAGTGTGCCGGCAGCTGCTGCGGCAATGCACCCACCCCCTTACGGAAGTGCTTGAGTACATCAAGCGGGATGTGGCCAACCTGGCTCTGGGGAACAAAGACAACCACGCACGAAATACCGCAGTCCAACGCGACTTCAGTGGTGGTATCCGCCTGACACCCCTCTACGACTTCGCGCCGATGTACCTCCACCCTGACGGAATCGCCCGTCGCATCCGATGGGAGGGCAATGACAGTAGCGCTCCAGACTGGAACAGGGTCATCGACAAGGTGTGTGAGATTGCGCAGACCCTCAGGAATGAGAAGCGGATGCCTTCTGCGCAGAAAAAAGCGTTGCGCGAGGTGTGCCGCCCGGCATTGGTTGAAGGCTTGCGCCCGATGGCTGAGCCTCTGAAAAAGATTGCAGCCCACGGCACTGACTTCGGCTTGGAACCGTCGGTGCACGCTCACCTCAAGCTCGGAATCGAGGCGCAAGCCCAGCGCTTGAACGCGCTGACCTGAACTGGACACCGACATGGACAAGCGATACGAAACTTTGACACTGCCTCAGCAGCTGGAACTGCGTAAGAAGGCTATCAACGACGTGCTGGCAAATCCGCAATGGAGCCTGGCGCAGGCCGTGCGCCATCTGAAGAAGACGATGCATCTCACCACTGCAGAACTGGCCAAGTTGGCGGGAATATCGTTTCGCACGCTGCAAGACATTGAGCGCGAGAAAAGCGAGGGAACGGTCCAGACAATGAACCGGGTCTTCGGCGTGCTCGGACTCAAGCTCGGGGTAGTCCGCGTGTCGCACGACGACGAGTTTCGTGCCGCGTCGGCCCCCGAGTCCGCGCAGGAAGCCTGAGGACGGGGCGTAGGCCGTCGAACCGCCAAGCATCTCAGGTACTGGAGAAATTTCCGGCAGGAAAAAGCCCTCTGAACCGGAAAGGCTCAGAGGGCGAAGGAGGTGCCGAGTTGGCTGACGTCAACACTTTAAGCCAACGCCTAGCTTTTAAGGCACCGGGGGCTTTTTCATGTGGGCTCGGCCGGGAGTGCGGCGTCAGTTTGCTATCAAATCGATAGCGTTCAGCGCTGATTGCACGGGGTCTAGGGGCCTAAAAGGCACTCCATCGCCCCCGGCAGTCAGTGTTCCACGTACCACGCATCCTTCAAGGCGCTCACCGTGGCCTCGGCCACTTCTGGCTGTGCGGCAAGCCAGGCTTTGGTGGCTTGGCGGTCGTCCTCGGTGGCAGAGCCGCGCAGGTATGCCATTACGAAACCCTCGCTCACCCAGCCAGATGCTGCCAGGTTGCGGGGCAGGATCAACTCGTTCAGAAGGCGGTCCATCAGCGCTTCTTCCTGTTCGGGCGTCAGGGTCTGCTTCAACTTCAGCTCGTACTCGAACCCGAGTTCCTGAAATTCGCCCACGCGCATCTTCTTGCGAAGGCGTCGGCTGCGTTGCTTGTTGAATGGAAGTGACATGGAGATTGCTCGTAAAAGGTGAATGAGGATGCGTGCCCGCGATTGTCGCCCGGAAGGCGCCGCGGGCCCGGATACGCTCGGGGCTTGTGCCGCTGGGGCGTTAAAGCCCCAGCACCTTGGCCACGTAATCCGCATCCTTGTCGCCGCGGCCCGAGAGGTTCACGAGGATGTGGGTGTCCTTGCTCAGCGTGGGTGCCACGCGCATGGCCCAGGCCACGGCATGGGCGCTTTCCAGCGCGGGGATGATGCCTTCCACGCGCGAGAGCTGCATGAACGCATCCAGGCATTCCTTGTCCGTGACCGACTCATACTGCACGCGCCCAATGTCCTTGAGATAGCTGTGCTGCGGTCCCACGCCAGGATAGTCCAGGCCTGAGGCGATGCTGTGCACGGCGGCGGGCACACCGGGGGCGTCTTCCAGCACATAGCACTTCATGCCGTGGATCTCGCCGGGCTTGCCCATGCTCAGCGTGGCCGCATGGCGGCCGGGCTTGTCGGTGCCTTCGCCCGAGGGCTCCACGCCCACCAGCTTCACGCTGGTGTCGTTCAGGAAGGCCGTGAACATGCCCATGGCGTTGCTGCCGCCGCCCACGCAGGCGGTCACGTAATCGGGCAGCTTGCCGTGCTTGGCCTGGAACTGCTCGCGCGCCTCGCGGCCGATGATGCTCTGGAAGTCGCGCACCATCATCGGAAAGGGGTGTGGGCCCACCACCGAGCCAATGGCGTAGATGTAGTCCGTGGGGTTGGTCAGATACTCCTCAAAGGCGCTGTCCACGGCTTCCTTGAGCGTGGCGGCGCCGCGCGTCACCGGCACCAGCTTGCAGCCGAGAATGCGCATCTTGGTGACGTTGGGGTGTTCTTTTTCGATGTCCACCTGGCCCATGTGGATCTCGCACGGAATGCCCACCAGCGCGCAGGCCGTGGCCAGGGCCACGCCGTGCTGGCCCGCGCCCGTCTCGGCAATCACCTTCTTCTTGCCCATGAACTTGGCCAGCAGCGCCTCGCCCAGGCAGTGGTTGATCTTGTGCGCGCCGGTGTGGTTCAGGTCCTCGCGCTTGAGGTGAATTTGCGCGCCGCCCAGCTGCGCCGACAGCCGCTTGGCGTGAAAAATGGGGCTGGGTCGGCCCACGTAGTCGGCAAACAGCTGCGCCAGCTCGTCCTGAAAATCCTGCCGCTGCGTGATTTCGGCATAGGCGGCATTGATGTCGTCCATGGCCTGCTTGAGGTGCGGTGGCACCAACTGGCCACCGTAGGGGCCGAAATGGCCGGTGGCGTCGGGCATGGGGGCGAAGTCGGTGGAGGCTGTCATGTCGGTCCAGGGATCAGGGTGGTTGAAAGAATAGCTTCAGTTTTGATAGCTGCCCGCGCTTTTCTGGTGGGCGCTGGGGGCATTTTTGTGCTTAACCATTGCGGGGAGCTTACGCCCAGCCAGCGGCAACACGATCCACTATATGCCCGTGCTGCGCTTCACGGTTCGATACACGCCCCCGGTTGCGGCGCCGCACCGCGCCGCCACAGAATCGCCCATGCACCTGCAACCCTACCTGCGCGTCAACGGCACGCCCTTCACCGCCACACGCGACGACGTGATCCGCGCCCACGGCCCGCCGCGCAGCGAATCGCGCAACACCGTGGGCCTGACCGCGCTGGACTATGGCGATGTGGTCTACCGCTTCCAGGACAGCGGCAGGCTGGAAGAGGTGACCGCCCGTGCCAAGGTGCTGCACCTGGGGACCACCGTGGCCGCGCCGTTCCGCGACCTGGCAGCGTTCGTCCAATCGAGCGACAGCACGGCTTTTGACCGCGCGGGATTTCTGATCAGCCCGCTGTACGGCATTGCCTTTGTGCCGGGGGAGCCCTGCTGGGTGACGGCGCTGGCGCGGCATTGCATGGCAGAGTGGGAGGCCATCAGGGCCTCGTAAGTGGCAATTGCCAACCGCGCTGGCAGAGTGTGTTTCGGGCGCTCCTTGCGCGGACCAGTTGCGGCACCGGGCAAAAAGCCGACGGCCCGTGTCTCACGTATTCTTGATAGATGCACGGTGCACAAGCGCCCAGTTTTCTCGCATCAACGGAGTTTTTTAATGAGCTACATCCTTCAAGTCGATTTCCCCTACACCGGCCCTTGGGGGCAGGAAATGGCCGCGGCCATGGACGGTCTTGCCCGATCCATCGCCACTGAGCCCGGTTTGATCTGGAAGATCTGGACAGAGAACCAGGAAACCAATGAGGCCGGCGGCATCTATTGCTTCACGGATGCCCAGAGCGCACAGGCTTATTTGGCCATGCACACGGCACGGCTGAAGAGCTTTGGCATTCCCTTGGTCAATGGCAAGATATTTCTCGTGAATGAAGCGCTGTCGAAGATCGATGCCGGACCTGTTTAGGCGATTGATCATTCATCAATAGAAATGGCGCTTTCAGGCGCCATTTTTTTGGTCGAGAAATCTAGTTGGGGCACTTAATTCGAATCTGACCCCAGTTGTTAGTGTGCCACCGAGGCGGCGCAATGCTTGCAAAACAATAGCTGCTTGCGCTTGCTACGCAAGGGCTGGAGGCTAAAAAAACTGGAAAACGACGCAATGCCAGCAGGCGAAGCCCAGAGAAACGGCAAACCCAGCGCTGAACAACGCTTGAGAAGTTGAATGCCGTTTGAATAAACATGGGCTTGAATAAAGCAGTTTTTCTTGGGTGCTAACGAGCAAGATAAGCCGCCCGCCGTAGGCGGGTCGGCTTGAGCAATGGGTTAGAAACTAAGCTCATTTATTTTATGAATCCAATTTCTGTTTTCTCATTGGCGGAAATAAACATTTTTACGAAATGGTGATGAATAGCTAATTCAGCGGTAAATGAGCTTCCATCGGTATTTTTGCAGGTAGCTACCATAACAAAATATTGACCACCTGTTTTAACTTCTTCGCAGTAGATGTACCGACCCAACGAGCCTGTACTTGTGTATGGCTCCAATGCAGAACCCAGTTCATTCCAAGCCTGTTCTGTCAAAAGCACACCAAATACTTTTTTTGAGCTCATGAATAATTACCTTCTAACGAACAAGGTAAGCCGCCAGCAGTATGCGGGTCGGCTTGAGCGCTAAGTTAGAAACCCTTTGCATATCGCTCTATTAGTACCGCAGCTAGTGCGACGGCTATACCAATAAGAATTCCCGAGCCGATTGTGAATGCCCTATCAAATCTTTTTGTTCTTGACTCACTAATTGCAATTTCACCAACCCCTGAAATTGAAAATATCTGCCCTTTAAGGGTTTCGCCATTGCCATGAATGGCGTAATGATGGTTTTTATATGAGGCTGTTCCTTCTGCGCTGCTCATTGCGTATAGTTTCCATGCCAAAAGTTGTTCTTTAGATGACTGTCCAGATGATTGATTGATTTTTTCGTCTGGCATCCATGGATCATCAACCAAGCCTCTCTTAATCAAGCTGGCTAGGACGTAGAAATCGCGATGATCACCATGTCTTTTGGGAATTAATTTTGAAATTTCTTCCAGCGTTAATTCTCCATGCCTCTCTAGTGCAAGGAGAATTTTCATTGCTGTGGTATTCATGTTTTCTAACGTTTGAATTCAGCGGCCGCCGCTTGCGGTGGTCCGCTGGAATGAGTTGTTATGCCATATGATGCGCAAAGTTTCCAAAGTATCTCTTCAACGCCGTTGCTATTTCGTCTCGGCCGCTACCTTTTGCGAGGCGAACTACAAATTCAGGAAGGCTACCATTAGCAAGGCCAAGCGCTGAGCTTGCTTGCGCGGATAGCGACTTACGGTTGTATATAGCCAATAGGTCGTCAAAATTTTCTGTAGACAATACTGCATTAAACTCTGCAAGTGATTGAGAGTAGATGGCGTTGACGTCAATTCCTGTAGCAAGCGAATGTAGAGCAGAAGCCAGCCCTGCAGCACCTTTTGCTTTTTCGTCAAACATGTTGAGCTGAAACTTTATTTCACCTGCGGCGCGAAGCGAAGCCTGAACCTCCAGCTCACTTTGTAGGCGAGAGAATATTGCAGACGAAACGGATTGGAAGTCGGCATTGACATCACGCTCCAATCGAATGCTAACTAGCTCGAGAATTTCTTTAGTGCAAAATAGGTTTTCCACCTCTGCAACGGATAGGACGAATATTGAATCTTGCTCGAGCTTTGCTATTTCAGCGGGAACTCGTCTATCTCTATCAATGATGCCAAATACCTGTAGATGATGAAGCTGTGTATTGGTTTTCAGTGCCTTAACTGATTGTATTACCTGGCTGCAGCTACCAACCGGTATAACCAAGTAGTTATTTAGAATTGCCGCATAAAGAGCGGAATCAAAGCTGCCGGCTACTCCTTCAACAAACACGACAGGCTTCCTGCTGCCTAGCACTTCCAGCAAAAGATCTTCTGGAATGCTAGTGTCTTGCCTTATTATATCCCAATCCCATTTTTCACCATCGTAAGACTTTAGCCAAACTTTTGTTGCCTCTTCCATTGCTGAAGCAAAATCTACGTCATGGGTGAGGTATATAAAAAAGCAATCAGGTCTTGCTTGCTCAATCTGATCCCAAAGGGGCGCCTGAACAGACTTATGGAGGTGTAACTCTGGTTCGTCAATGATGATTATTGCGTTGGAAGGTGCCGCCAAACATTGGCCAATGAGATAAAAAATGACCCGCTCACCATCACTCATCTCTGAGGAGTTGTATATTTTTTCTTGCTCATCCCTTGTCTTTGTTTGAATTCGCAGTCCACCAATTACCAGCTCTCTATGCGGAAGAATTTTTTCCCAAACCTCCTTGACTACATCAAGCTTTGTTTTTGGTGGTTCAACTCTGTTAGTAGTTAATTTTGATGCTGATAGATATTTGGCGCTTTCCTCAGTGTGATCTGAGAAAAGAAAAACCATTAGATGATGATAGTCATTTAGCAGGCTTACCGCTGGCTTGCTTTGCCACCGGTGCCCTTGCTTGTATCCGTGAATATTGTTTTGCTCAATTGCACGCTCATAACCCGTCCATAGTTCGGAGGTTGCTAAATCGATAGATTTAGGTGTTGTTGAATCAGGCATTGCAAGGGATTTTTGCGCAGAAATTCTATGCACCTTATCTCGATCTGGAGAGTTGAATTCAATCCAGGTCCCCAATCTTGTCTTGCCTGCGCCATTAGCACCTACGACCAATAGGCTCTTTTGTGACTTAACTATTGATTGCCCTGAGCTGTTTTCAGGGAGGTGAATTTCTTTTTCCATAGTTTGACCGTTATATGGGTTCAGTTTGGCAAGGCATAACTACCAAGGTAAGCGGCGCCGGAGCACCGCAGGTGCGTAGGGCACCGACACAGGCCATGAGAATGCCGAAGGCATGGCCTGTGTTGGCGTCCGCTTGACCTACCAGTTAGGCCGCAGTGTGCAGGAGCGCCAACGGTATGCACCACACTCATTTCAATGCCCCCAACGCAGGACACAAATTGAGCCAACGATCCACGCAATTGCGGCGAGGGCAATGGCATGCGAGCGGAAGCGATTTCCGTCTAGTAGCGGCACAAGGCCAAGTAGCGCAAAACCGATGAGGCCGAGACCAACTGCCGCTGCACTGATGCCCTCGGCGCCTGAAACGCCAATGCGAGAGCCAAGGGAGACTTGCTTCCGAACGATGGCTGATGTACCGAGCCCTCCTAGGATGGCCATCCAGGCCACGCAAAGGGTGAGGATCAGTGGGTCAAGCTTTCGGCGCATGGTGGGGGGCTCCGCTTGTATGGGCCTAACGCCCGAGTTAAGGGGCGGCAAGCCGCGTAGCGGGTTGACGTCCCCTTGAACAACCAGTTAGGGAAGGTCTGCAAAACCTTCGCATGCAGCCCTGAATGTGAGACAGTATCAGCATGAAGCAGATGAGCCTGAGCACCACTGGATTTGAACGCAAGACCAAGAGGACGCGCAAGCGTGAGTTCCTCGACGAGATGAACCTGGTGGTGCCTTGGGCTGAGCTGGTGGGCTTGATTGCTCCGCATGCGCCAGCGCGTGGTGCCAAAGGTGGGCGTCCACCGTTTGCGGTGGAAACAATGCTGCGCATCCACTTTTTGCAGCAGTGGTTCAACTTGTCTGACCCGGCCATGGAAGAGGCGCTGTACGACACGCCGATGTTCCGTGAGTTTGCCCGACTGGACATGGGGGAGGACCATCTTCCCGACGAAAGCACCATCTTGCGGTTTCGCCATTTGCTTGAAGCGCACGATCTGAGCTTGCAAATCTTGGCGACCGTCAACGCCACCCTCACCGCCAAGGGTTTGCTGCTCAAGCAAGGCACGGTCGTGGATGCGACGTTGATTGCCGCGCCGAGTTCGACCAAGAACAGCACTGGCACGCGCGACCCCGAGATGCACCAGACCAAAAAGGGCAACCAGTGGCACCACGGCATGAAGGCGCACATCGGCTCGGATGCCGATTTGGGGCTGGTGCACAGCGTGACCACCACGGCGGCCAACGCACACGACATTACCCAGGCGCACGCGTTGTTGCACGGGCAAGAAACCGACGTCTTTGCCGATTCGGGCTACCGGGGTGTTGAAAAGCGCGAAGAAATTCAGACCAAGCACCCTGGAGTGAATTGGCATATCGCCATGATGCCGGGCAAGCGAAAGGCTATGGACAAGAGCACGCCAATGGGTGCCATCCTGGAGCAGTTGGAAAAAATCAAAGCCAGCATTCGCGCCAAGGTGGAACACCCGTTTCGGGTCATCAAGCGGCAGTTTGGCTACGTCAAGGTCAAGTACCGGGGGCTGGCCAAGAACACAGCTAATCTGGTGACGCTGTTTGCGCTGTCCAACCTGTGGATGGTGCGTAAACGACTCTTGAATATGGGGGCGCAGGGATGAGTGCGCCCAAAAACGGCCAAGGGGCCGTGAATGGGGCTCAATACGCTCCGAATCTGCCCTTTGAATGCAAAAATTTGTCGTCATCTGAAATAACAGCAGGCGGTCGCCGCGTCAGCGGTGGTTGTGCAGACCATCCTTAGGCCGCAGCGGCCTTTGAAAAATGCGTTCATAGGTTTGCAATGCCAATAATGTATTTTGCTTTTTCTTCTCCAAGAGCAGTTAATTCGCTCTCTTGAATTGATCCGCCTCGTAGGAGATTGGCGAATAAGAAAATTAGCTGCGAATAGCGGAAATCGTACTTCTCGTCGATCTCGCGCTGCTTCTGGCTGGCCTGTTTTGCAATGGACCAGAGGTCATCCGGCGATTCAATTTTTGCCGCGCGATCTTTGAATTCTTGGATGTAGCTCTGTAGCTCGCGTTGAAGCGCGGTTTCAAAAAGTGCTTTGGCTACCTTTTTCTCTCCGTTACTCCACTTCAGGTCATGCATAGCGGCTCTTTCTTCTGAGGCCTAAGGAAGGTCTGCATAAATCGCCCGAACGCGTGCTTGGCACCGGCCTGATTGCCTGAGACCATTGAGCCCATGAAGCAGAGCAGCCTTGGATTGGGAACATCGACGAAGCGCACGCGACGTCGGGAGTTCCTCGACGAGATGGACCGGGTGGTGCCGTGGTCCGACTTGGTGGCGGAGATCGCCCCATTCATGCCCGAAGGCAAACGCGGCCGTCCGCCGTTCCCGGTGGAATCGCTGCTGCGCATCCACTTCATGCAGCAGTGGTTCACGCTGAGTGACCCGGCGATGGAAGAAGCGCTGCACGACATGCCGCTGTTCCGTGACTTTGCAGGCCTGGGCGGTTGGGATGACCGGCTGCCTGACGAGAGCACCATCCTGCGGTTCCGACACGTTTTGGAGAAGCACAAGCTGGCCGAGCGGATCCTGGCAACGGTCAACCTGCTGCTGGGCGCCAAGGGCCTGATGCTGCGCAGCGGCACGGTGGTCGACGCCACGTTGATCTCGGCACCGAGCTCGACCAAGAACGCCAGCGGTGAGCGCGACCCGGAGATGCACCAGAGCAAGAAGGGCCAGCAGTGGTTCTTTGGCATGAAGGCGCACATCGGCGTGGACGCTGACTCCGGCCTGGTTCACACCGTGCGCGGCACGTCCGGACATGTCAACGATGTGGTCGAGGCCAACAGCTTGCTGCACGGGCAAGAGACAGATGTCTTTGCCGACGCCGGCTACCAGGGGGCGCACAAGCGGCCCGACGCCAAAGAAGATGTGAAGTGGCATGTGGCCATGCGCCCGGGCTTGCGCAAGCTGCTGGACAAGGCAGACCCCATGGATGCGCTGACCGACCAGGTCGAGCACATCAAGGCCAGCATCCGCGCCAAGGTGGAGCACCCGTTCCGCGTCATCAAGCGCCAGTTCGGCCATGTGAAGGTGCGCTACCGCGGCCTGGCCAAGAACACGGCGCAGTTGCACACGCTGTTTGCGTTGGCCAATCTGTGGATGGTTCGCAAACGTTTGAGCGGGAGCTTGGCATGAGTGCGTCCAAAGCATGGGAAATGGGCGCGAAACGCGCCCAAAACACCAGCCAGAGGCACGTTCAGTCGCCAGTTTGGTCATATCAGTGCACCCAACCATGGTCAGCGCTCATTTGTGCAGACCTTCCCTAACTAGATTTAGACGACAGCCATCGTAAGCAAGTTGGTCTGCCAAAACAAGATGTATCCATTGGTACATAGGGATAGTACCCAGGTGATGCCGTTTAGGCAAACCTAAAATTTTCCGGATGAAATCGTCTTCCGATCGTGCTGCACTCACCGCGTCTGCCGGTCCGGGCGGCGCCCCAGCGCCCAAACTTTTGGATCGTTTGCGTGACCATCTGCGCACGCGCCATTATAGCATTCGCACCGAAACGGCTTATGTCGATTGGGTGCGGCGCTTTATCCTGTTTCACGGCAAGCGGCATCCACAAGAGATGGGTGCGGTGGAGGTGGAGGCTTTTTTGACACATTTGGCGGTGCAGCGCCAAGTGTCTGCATCGACCCAGAACCAAGCCAAGGCGGCGATTCTGTATTTGTACAAGCAGGTGCTGGGTGTGGATTTGCCCTGGCTGGAAGATGTGGTGCAGGCCAAAACGCCCCGGCGCCTGCCGGTGGTGTTAACGGCCACCGAGGTGCGCACTTTGCTGTTGCACATGCAGGGCACCACCGGGCTGATTGCGCAGTTGCTGTATGGCACGGGTATGCGCTTGCTGGAGGCGCTGCGCCTGCGCGTCAAGGATGTGGAGTTTGCCCGGCGCGAGATTGTGATTCGCGAAGGCAAAGGGAATAAAGACCGCATCACCGTGTTGCCCGAAAACCTGATCGGCCCTTTGCAGCAGCAATTGCAGAAGGCGCGGGCGTTGCACGAAAAGGACGTGGAGGCGGGTTTTGGCCGTGTGCATTTGCCGCATGCGCTGGCGGTGAAGTACGCCCATGCTGACCGCAGCTGGGCTTGGCAATGGGTGTTTCCGTCGCCGGTGCGCTCTGTGGATCCGCGCCCCGACGCTGTGACGGGCGCTTTGCTGGAGCGGCGCCACCATGTGTACCCCGAGTCGGTGCAGCGCGCGGTGCGCGAGGCGGCCACGCTGGCGCAGATCGACAAGCCGGTGAGTCCGCATGTGTTGCGCCATTCATTTGCCACGCATTTGCTGCAGGCGGGCTACGACATTCGCACGGTGCAAGAGCTGCTGGGCCATGCCGATGTGAGCACCACCATGATTTATACGCATGTGCTCAACAAGGGCGGGCGCGGCGTGCTCAGCCCGCTCGATGCGCTGTAATGCACAAAGGCCCGTCACCGGGCCTTTGTTTTGATGGGTTGCGGGGCTGGCAACGTACTGTTACCGGGTCAGTGGTTGCGGCACCAGTTTCAAGCCAAGCGCCTGCATCACCTTGACGATGGTGGCGTAACTCGGGTTGCCGGTGGCGCAAAGGGAGCGGTAGAGCGCCTCACGCGCCAGGCCGGTATCGCGGGCGAGTTGCGTCATTCCGCGGGCGCGGGCCACGTCGCCCAACGCCGCCGCAAGCAGCGTGGGGTCGTTGTCCTCCAGCACCACGGCCAGGTACTCGGCTATTTTTTCTTCGCTGTCGAGGTAATCAGACACGTCGAAAGTTTTCAGGTCGGCAATTTTGGTCATGGGTCAGTCCTCCAACGTTCTGGACAAGGCTTTGGCTGCATCAATGTCTTTGTCTTGTGTGGACTTGTCGCCACCGCCGAGCATCACCACGATGACCGCGCCGCGCTGGACGTAATACATACGCCAGCCCGGCCCAAAATCCTCGCGCATCTCGAATACGCCTTCACCCACAGGCTTTACGTCGCCCAGCAGCCCCAGTTCGACTTTCTTCAATCGTTTCAACAGGCGCACCTGTACTTTGAAGTCGCGCAGGCTGCTAATCCAGTGCTCAAAGGCTTCGTGCTTGCGGATCGTGAACATGTGGCGAATGTAACCTATAGATTACGATTTGCCAAGGGCTGGCACCGCGAAGGCTGAAGGCAAAGGTCAGAGGTCTGACGCGCAAGCCAGCGGGCCGCTGCGCGGCTTTGTCGCACAGCGGCCCGCTGAAGCATTAGCCAGCAGCTTTACGCCAGTTCGCTCACCGGCACGCAACTGCAGAACAGGTTTCGGTCGCCATAGACGTTGTCCACGCGGCCCACGGGCGACCAGTATTTGTTGCCGCGCAGGGCGGCCACGGGGTAGGCGGCGGCTTCGCGCGTGTAGGGACGCGCCCAGTCGGCGCCCAGCAGGCTTTCGGCGGTGTGCGGGGCGTTCTTCAGCGGGTTGTTGTCCTGCGGCCAGGCGCCGTTTTCGATCTGGCGGATTTCACCCCGGATGGCGATCATCGCGTCGATGAAGCGGTCGATCTCGAACAGCGTTTCGCTCTCGGTGGGCTCGACCATCAGCGTGTTGGGCACGGGGAAGCTCAGCGTGGGCGCGTGAAAGCCGTAGTCGATGAGGCGCTTGGCCACGTCTTCGGCCATCACGCCGCTGGTTTCCTTCAGGCCGCGCAGGTCCAGGATGCATTCGTGCGCCACATGGCCGTTGGCGGATGCGTACAGCGTGGGGTAGTGGTCTTTGAGGCGCGCGCTGATGTAGTTGGCGCTGAGGATGGCGGCCTCGGTGGCGGCCTGCAGGCCCTCGGCGCCCATCATGCGGATGTACATCCAGCTGATGGGCAAAACGGCGGCATTTCCCAGCGGGGCTGCGCTGACAGCTCCTGTTTTTGCAGCATTTCCGGCGGTGGCATGGCCCGGCAGGAAGGGCACGAGGTCTTCCACCACGCAAACGGGGCCCACGCCGGGGCCGCCGCCGCCGTGCGGGATGCAGAAGGTCTTGTGCAGGTTCAGGTGGCTGACGTCGCCGCCAAACTCGCCGGGCGCGGCCACGCCCACCAGGGCGTTCATGTTGGCGCCGTCCACATACACGCGGCCGCCATGGCTGTGCACGAGCTGGCACAGCTCCTTGACCTGGGTTTCGAACACGCCGTGCGTGCTGGGGTAGGTGATCATCACGCAGGCGAGGTGGGCACTGTGCTTCTCGCATTGGGCCTGCAGGTCTGCCATGTCCACGTTGCCGTTCTCGTCGCACTTGGTCACCACCACTTGCATGCCCACCATCTGGGCGCTGGCGGGGTTGGTGCCGTGCGCGCTGCTGGGGATCAGGCAGATGTTGCGGTGGCTGTGCCCCTGGGCTTCGTGGTAGGCCTTGATGGCCAGCAGGCCGGCGTATTCGCCCTGGGAACCGGCGTTGGGCTGCAGGCTGATACCGGCGTAACCCGTGGCCTGGCACAGCCAGGCGCGCAGTTGCTCGTCCAGTTCCTTGTAGCCCTGCAGTTGGTTGGCCGGGGCAAAGGGGTGCACGTTGGCGAACTCGGGCCAGGTGATGGGGATCATCTCGCTGGTGGCGTTGAGCTTCATGGTGCAGCTGCCCAGCGGGATCATGGTGCGGTCCAGCGCCAGGTCTTTGTCGGACAGCTGGCGGATGTAGCGCAGCATGCCGGTCTCGGAGTGGTGCGTGTTGAACACCGGGTGCGTGAGGTAGGCGCTGGTGCGGCGCAGGCTGGCCGGGATGAGGTCGGGCGCGTTCGCTTCCAGGGCTTCCACGGTGGGCTGCGTGGCCGTGGGCGCGAAGGCGCGCCAGAGCAGGGCCAGGTCGTCGCGCGTGGTGGTTTCGTCGAGCGACAGGGCCACGCATTGGCCGCGCAGCAGGCGCAGGTTGGCGCCCGCATCCAGCGCGCGCTGAACCACGGCGCGGGCGGCATCAGTGCTGCCCAGGTCCACCGTGAGGGTGTCGAAGGCGGTGGCGTGCAGCGGTGCAAAGCCCAGTTGCTTGAGGCCTGCAGCCAGGATGGCGGTGAAGCGTGCCACGCGCTTACCGATGCGCTTCAAACCTTCGGGGCCGTGGTACACGGCGTACATGCTGGCGATGACGGCGGGCAGTGCCTGCGCGGTGCAGATGTTGGAGGTGGCTTTTTCGCGGCGGATGTGCTGCTCGCGCGTTTGCAGCGCCAGGCGGTAGGCGGGTTTGCCATGCACGTCCACGCTCACGCCCACCAGGCGGCCGGGCATGGAGCGCTTGAACTCGTCGCGGCAGGCCATGTAGGCGGCGTGCGGGCCGCCCGCGCCCATGGGCATGCCAAAGCGCTGCGTGGTGCCAATCACGATGTCGGCGCCCATTTCACCGGGGGCCTTGAGCAGCGTGAGTGCCAGCAGGTCGGCGGCCAGGATGAATGCTGCGCCCTTGCTGTGGATGACGTCGGCGCTCATCTGCCAGTCGGCCAGCCAGCCGCTGGAGCCGGGGTACTGGTTGATGGCGGCGAAGTAGTCGTCCTGGCCGATGGCGGCCATCCATTCGTCGCCCGAGCGGACCACCTTGACCGCGAGGCCCAGCGGCGCGGCGCGTGTCTGGATGACCTCGATGGTCTGCGGGTGGCAGTCGCCGCTGACGATGATGGTATTGCCCTTGGCCTTGACCGAGCGCTTGGCCAGCGTCATGGCCTCGGCGGCGGCGGTGGCCTCGTCGAGCATGGAGGCGTTGGCAATGGGCATGCCGGTGAGGTCGCACACCATGGTCTGGAAGTTGATCAGCGCCTCCATGCGGCCCTGCGAGATTTCGGCCTGGTAGGGCGTGTAGGCCGTGTACCAGGCGGGGTTCTCCAGGATGTTGCGCAGAATCACGCCGGGCGTGTGCGTGCCGTAGTAGCCCTGACCGATGAAGCTTTTGAGCACCTGGTTTTTGGATGCAATCGCCTTGAGCTCGGCCAGCGCGGCGGCTTCGGTCGCGGGGGGCGGAAGGTCCATGCTCTGGCTGCGCGCGATGGAGCGCGGCACGATGCCGTCGATGAGTGCGCGGCGCGAGGCCTCGCCAATCACCGACAGCATATGGGCTTCGTCGGCCGCGTCGATGCCTATGTGGCGGGGCAGGAATTCACCCGCGTTTTCGAGCGCGGACAAGGGCAGGGCGGCAGACAACTGCATGGCGGGACCAGTCTCAAAAGTGATAAAAAAGAGAGCAGCTTGCGCATGTATTTAATGGGTTTCAGGCACTTTGTTATCTAAAGTGCTCTGTTTTCAAGCGCAAGCAGCTATATTTTTGATAGCGAAAAATCAGGCGCTGGCGGCAAAGCTCGAATAAGCCGTTTCGTCCATCAGCGCGTCAAGCTGCGACGCATCCGACAGCTTGACCTTGAAGAACCAGCCGGCGCCCAGCGGGTCGGAGTTGGCCAGCGACGGGTCGGCACGCAGGGCTTCGTTCACCTCGACGACTTCGCCGGAGACCGGCATGTACACGTCGGCAGCAGCCTTGACCGACTCGACCACCCCTGCCACGTCGCCCTGGGCAAACGTGGCGCCCACGGCGGGCAGGTCGACAAACACCACGTCACCCAGCGCGTCCTGGGCGTGCACGGTGATGCCGACCACGGCCGCATTCGCGTCGGCGGCGTTGACCCACTCGTGGTCTTTGGAAAATTTGATCGTCATGGGAAGGGCTCCTGAAAGATGAAGGGAATCGGGAATGTAGCCTGCGCTGGAGGTTTTCAGCCGCGGTAGTAGCGCGTGGGCACGAAGGGGGTGGCGCACACCTCCATCGGCACGGCCTTGCCGCGCACGATGGCGTGGACGCGCGTGCCCACTGCGGCATGCTGCGGGTCCACATAGGCCAGGGCGATGGGTTTGTCGAAGCTGGGGCCCAGCAGGCCGCTGGTGACTTCGCCGATCTTCTGGCCTTCGGTCGTTTGCAACTCGGTGTGCTCGCGCACGGGCACGCGCTCCAGGGCCACCAAGCCCACGCGCTTGCGCGCCACGCTGGCCGGGTTGTCGAGCTGGGCCAGCACCTTGTCGGCGCCGGGGAAGCCGCCCGCGCGCGCGCCGCCGGTGCGGCGCACCTTCTGCATGGCCCAGTTCAGCGCGGCCTCCACGGGCGTGGTGGTGGTGTCGATGTCGTTGCCATAGAGGCACAGGCCGGCTTCGAGGCGCAGCGAGTTGCGCGCGCCCAGGCCGATGGGTTTCACTTCGGGCTGGGCCAGCAGCGTGCGCGCCAGGGTGTCGGCCTGCGCGGCGGGCACCGAGATCTCGAAGCCGTCTTCGCCCGTGTAGCCGCTGCGCGTGACGAAGCAGTCGCAGCCCGCGATCTGGAAGTTGCCGCCGGTCATGAAGACCAGCTTGTCCACGCCGGGCGTCAGGCGCGCCAGGGCGGTGGCGGCCTGCGGGCCTTGCAGCGCGAGCAGGGCGTGGTCGGGCATGGGGATGACCTGGCAGCGCTGGCCGATGCGCGCCTGGATGTGGGCGATGTCGCCGACCTTGCAGGCGCCGTTGACGATGACGAAGATTTCGTCCTGCGCCACGCGGAAGAACATCAGGTCGTCGATGATGCCGCCCTCGTCGTTGAGCAGCAAGCCGTAGCGCTGCTTGCCCACGGGCAGGTCGATCACGTCCACGGGCATCAGGCTCTCGAACGCGGCGGCGGCATCGGGGCCGACCAGGCGCAACTGGCCCATGTGCGACACATCGAACAGACCTGCGGCCTGGCGGGTGTGCAGGTGCTCGGCCATCAGGCCGGCCGGGTACTGCACCGGCATGGAATAGCCGGCGAACGGCACCATGCGCGCGCCCAGTTCGATGTGCAGCGCGTTGAGGGGCGTGGTAAGCAGGGGGGCAGCGGCAGGTGCGGACATGAAAGCTCCAGGGCAAATAAAGGCCGTGGCACCGGTGCCACGGGATTTGCCCTGCTGTCCGCTTTACCTGAGAGATTCACCGCAGCGCCCTGGCTGGCCGCGCGGCTTGCTCCTTCGGTGGATGGCCTGTGCGTTGCGCGCGGCCACCTCTCTCCAGCAAGGGAACGCCCGCATCACTGCGGGCGGTTGCCAGTCCTTTTGCCTGAGCGTTCGGCGGGTGCCTGCGCCTTCGGCGGTGCTGCTCGCGGATAAGCGGAGCACTCTCTCCTGACGGGGCCGATTGTACTTACTTCGCGTACACCAGATCGCGCAGCGTGAGCGAAATGGAGGGCACGTAGGTGATGACCAGCAGGCACACCAGAATCACGCCGACAAACGGCAGCAGGTGCGTGACGACCCGGTCCAGCGAGATCTTTGCCACCGTGCATGCGGCAAACAGGTTCACGCCAAAAGGCGGGGTGATCATGCCGAGCGCAAGGTTCACCACCATGATCAGGCCGAAGTGCACCGGGTCCACGCCAAAGTGCATCGCCACGGGCGCCAGGATGGGCGCCAGCACAATGATGGCCGCGCTGGTCTCGATGAACATGCCGATGATGAACAGCGCCGCGTTCACACCCAGCAAAAAGAGCGCGGGGGATTGCAGCACGGCTTCCAGCCAGCGGCCAATGGCATCGGGCACACCGGCACGCGTGATGAGAAACGCAAACAACCCGGCGTTGGCGATGATGAACATGATCACCGCCGACGAGATGGCCGACTTGCGCAGAATGGCGAACAGGTCCTTGATCTTGATTTCGCGGTAAATCACCACGCCGATGATCAACGCGTAAAAAACAGCCACGGCCGATGCCTCGGTAGGCGTGAAAACGCCGCCGTAGATGCCGCCCAAAATGATCACGGGCATGAACAATGCCCAGCCGGCCTGCAGCGTGGCTCGGCCAAAGGGCATGCGACCATCGCCATCGTTCTTGCCCCAGCCTTTGTATTTGCACCAGGCCCAAACAAACAGCATCAGTGCGCCGCTGATCAGGAGGCCCGGGCCAAAGCCGGCAATGAACAGCTCGCCAATCGACACCTCGGCGCTCACGCCATACAAGATGAGCGGGATGGAGGGCGGAATGATCACGCCCAGCTCGGCACTGGTGGCCTGCAGCGCCGCGGCATAGCTGGTGGGGTAGCCATGCTTGATGAGCGCGGGGATCAGGATGGCGCCGATGGCGAACGTGGTGGCCACCGACGAGCCCGACACGGCTGCAAAGATCATGCAGGTGAGCACGCAGGTCATGGGCAGGCCACCCTGCACGCCGCCCACGATGCTTTTGGCAAACTCGACCAGCCGGCGCGAAATGCCGCCGGTTTCCATCAGGTTGCCCGCCAGGATGAAGAACGGAATGGCGGCCAGCGGAAACTTGTTGATCGAGGCGAACATCTCTTTCACCGCGATCAGCATGTTGGCGTTGGCCACCTGAATGCCCAGGATGGAGGCCAGCCCGATCGACACGGCCACGGAGACGGTGAGTGCAAAGCACAGCACCATGGTGGTGATCATCACTGGCGTCATTGCGCGGTCTCCAGTTCCATGCGCTGGGGATCGATCAGGTTGCCGATGATTCCCACCACGCAGAACAATCCGCCCACCGGCATGGCCAGATAAGCCCAGAACATCGACACCGACTCCAGCCCGGCCATGCTCTGCACACCGCCGCGCTGCGCATAGTCCCAGCCCCACCAGATGATCACACCGATCAGTGCCAGCGCGGCCAGTGACACCACCCAGTCAAGCACGCGGCGAATGCGCGGCGGGCTCCAGCGGTACAGCACGTCCACGCTCACCATGGCGCCCTGTCGAAAGGCGGCCGGGATGGCCAGAAACACCATCCAGATCAGGCTGAAACGGATCAGCACCTCGGTCCATTCGGCGGGTTGCTCGAACACGAAGCGCATGAGGATCTGGAACATGCCCAGCGCAGCGGCCAGCGCCAGCATGGCGCAGGCGCCCAGCATGGCCGCCCAGGTGCAACCGCGCTCAAAGATAAGAAACATGTTTTTCATGGGCGGCACGGGCCAGAAAGCGCAGTGTATGAGTAAAAACGCCCGTTGGCGCTTTGCCAACGGGCGTTGGTAGCTATCAAAAAGAAAGCGATCGGCGGCTTATTTGACGTTGCGGATCTTGTCGAGCGTGGCCTTGCCAAACTGCTTTTCAAACTCGGCATTCACTGGGGCCAGGGCCGCCACGAACTTGGCCTTGTCCACGTTGTCGATCACGGTCATGCCCTTGGAGCGCAGGTCGGCCACGCCCTTGGCATCGTCCTCGTCCACGCGCGCGCGGTTGGCCTTGGTGCCTTCTTTGGCGGCATCAAGGAAAGCCTGCTTGTCGGCAGCGCTGAGCTTGTCGAACGAGGCCTTGTTCATCACGAAAATGCAGGGCGAATACACATGGCCCGTGAGCGTGAGGTGCTTTTGCACCTGGTCGAACTTGGCCGAGATGATGACGGGCAGCGGGTTCTCCTGGCCGTCCACGGTGCCTTGCTGCAGGGCGGTAAACACCTCGGGGAAAGCCATGGGCGTGGTGATGATGCCAAAGCCCTTGTAGGCGGCGATGTGCACGGGGTTCTCCATGGTGCGCATCTTCAGGCCCTTGAGGTCGCCGGGCTCCTTCACGTCGCGCTTGCTGTTGGTCATGTGGCGAAAGCCGTTCTCGGCCCAGGCCAGCGCCTTGAAGCCCTTGCTGTCGAACTTGGTCAGCATCTCCTGGCCGATGGGGCCGTCGAGCACGGCGCGCGCATGGGCCTTGTCGCGGAACAGGAAGGGAACGTCGAGAATTTTGGTCTCGGGCACAAAGTTGGGGATGGGGCCGCTGGAGCTGAAGGCCAGCTCCTGCGTGCCCAGCTGCACGGCTTCAACCGACTCGCGCTCGCCACCCAGTGCGCCGTTGTAGAAGGTTTGCACCTTGTAGCGGCCGCCCGTGCGCTTTTCGACTTCCTTGGCAAAGGTGTCGATGGCAATCCCCTGGTGGGAGTTCTGCGCCGTCGAGATGCTGATGCGCATGGTGGTCTGCGCGGCGGCAGAGGCCATGAAGCCGATGGCAAGGCCGAGGCCGACGACGAGTCTGGTCAATTGCATGGTGTCTCCTGAAGGGGGATGGTTGCGTGCGGCCTGCGGTGCAGGCTACGGCGCGGGCCTGCGCCGCGCACTGCAAAAATTATGGCGCTGCAGCATGGCGCCGGGCATCGGGGTTTGTGCTGGTAAGCATGCTTATCAGCGGCGTGCCAGGCACATCGCAGCGCACCGAGGTCGCATGCGGGACAGGGCAGCAATAGGAGGCGTCGAAGGGAGAGGCTTGCCAAGCGCCCCGGGCGGGCGGTAACCCGCCGGGGCCTTGTCAGTTTGTGCACCCGGGTACGAGTGCCTTGATGCAGCAAAGTATGCAGCGCGGGAGGCCGATAAATCTTCTGAATTTGCGTTGATTTTCGCTATTCAAAGAAAAATAATCTGCCAAAGCGCAATTCTTGAAATAATGCGGCCCATGGACCGTCTTGACAGAAAAATTCTCTCCGTTTTGCAGGCCAACGCCCGCGCCAGCCTGCAGGAGATCGGCCAGGCCGTGGGCCTGAGCCCCTCGCCGTGCTGGGGGCGCATCAAGAAGATGGAAGAGGCCGGCGTGATCGAGGGCTACACCGTGCGCCTCAATTCGCGCGCGCTCGATCTGGCGGACACGGTGCTGGTGATGGTCACGCTCGACAGCCATTCCGACAACACGCTGGAAAAATTTGGCGAAACCCTGGCCAGCATTCCCGAGGTGATTGAGGCGCACCTGGTGTCGGGCGACTACGACTATCTGTTGCGCGTGGTGGTCAAAGACACGCGCGACTACGAGCGCCTGCTGCGCGAGAAGCTCTACAAGATCAAGGGCATCCGCCACAGCCGCTCCAGCTTTGTGCTGCGCACGCTGAAGAAGGCCGATCTGCCGCTGTTCGTGGATTGATACCGGATTGCATCCAAAAATACAAAGCCGTTCACGCTGAGCTTGTCGAAGCGCCGCGCGAGGCTTCGACAAGCCCGAACGGTTCTGATGGATCGAACGCGAATCCATATGTTCTACAAGAAAAAAATAGCTGCTAGCGCTTACCCAGTAAGCGCTAGCAGCTATCAATTTGAGAATTGTGAGGCACAACCCGCGCCCGCCTCAGCCCAGCAGCAGGGCGTCGTCCGACAGCTTTTCGCCGCGCACTTTTTCAAACATGTGCAGCAGGTCGGGCACATCCAGGCGTTTGCGCTCTTCGCCCGACACATCGAGCACCACCTGGCCCTGGTGCAGCATCACGGTGCGCTCGCCCACGTCCAGCGCCTGGCGCATGCTGTGCGTGACCATCATGGTGGTCAGCTGGTTTTCGGCCACGATGCGTTCGGTCAGCCGCAGCACGAAGTCGGCGGTGCGCGGGTCGAGTGCGGCGGTGTGCTCGTCGAGCAGCAGGATGCGCGACGGCTGCAGCGCCGCCATGAGCAGGCTCACCGCCTGGCGCTGGCCGCCCGAGAGCAGGCCGATGCGGTCGGTCAGGCGGTTTTCGAGGCCCAGGCCCAGCGTGGCCAGGCGCTCGCGAAAGCCTTCGCGCATGGATGCCTTGACGGCGCGGCCCAGGTTGCGGAAAGTGCCGCGGCGCTGCGCCAATGCCATGTTCTCTTCGATGGTGAGGTCTTCGCAGGTTCCCGCCATCGGGTCCTGGAAGACGCGGGCCACGCGCTCGGCACGGGCCCACACGGGCATGCGCGTGACGTCCACGCCATCGATGGCGATGCGGCCGCTGTCCACCGTCTGGTCGCCCGAGATGGCATTCAGAAACGTGGACTTGCCGGCTCCGTTGGAGCCGATGACGGTGACGAACTGCCCGGCCGGAATGTCCAGCGACATGCCGCGCAGGGCGCGGGTTTCGATCGGCGTGCCGGGGTTGAAGGTGATTTCGAGGTGTTGGGCGCTCAGCATGGGGCTCTTTCGGTGCGCGGGTTCAGGACGGCTTGCGCTTGGCGAACTTGCGCTTGAGCTGCGGAATCACCAGCGCCACGGCTACCAGCACGGCGGTGACCAGGTTCAGGTCTTGCGCCTTGAGGCCGATGAAGTCGCTGTTGAGCGCCAGGGCGATGAAGAAGCGGTAGGCGATGGCGCCGATGATGACCGCCAGCGTGGCATACACCAGGCGGCGCGAGGGCAGGATGCTTTCGCCCACGATCACGGCCGCCAGGCCGATCACGATGGTGCCGATGCCCATGGAAATGTCCGAGCCGCCCTGCGTCTGCGCAAACAGCGCACCGGCCAGGCCCACCAGCCCGTTGGAAATGGCCATGCCCAGCAGCAGCATGGCGCCGGTGTTCACGCCCTGTGCGCGGGCCATGCGGGCGTTGGAGCCCGTGGCACGGATGGCCAGGCCCCGCTCGGTGGCAAAGAACCAGTCGAGCAGCAGTTTGGCGGCCAGCACGATGAAGACCAGGATCAGCGGACGCGCAATGTAGTCCTGCATGCCTTCGGGCTGCAGCAGCACGAACAGCGTGGGGTCGTTGATGAGGGGTACGTTGGGCCCGCCCATGATGCGCAGGTTGATCGAATACAGCGCAATCATCATCAAAATGCTGGCCAGCAGGTCCATGATCTTGAGCTTGACGTTGAGCCAGCCGGTGATCAGCCCGGCCACCGCCCCCGCCGCCGTGGCGGCCAGCGTGGCCAGCCAGGCATTGGTGCCGGTGGAGATCAGGATGGCGCAGACGGCGCCGCCCAGCGGAAAGCTGCCGTCCACCGTGAGGTCGGGAAAGCGCAGCAGCCGAAACGAGATGAATACGCCCAGCGCCACCAGGCTGAAGATCAGGCCGATTTCAACGGCGCCGAGCAGGGAAAAGAAGGACATGGGGCAGCGGGGCTAGGGATTGAAAAACAAAGCAGGAGCCACGCGGTGCATGGCTCCTGCCGGAGGGGGCCGGGCCTGACGACCCGGCCCTGCACAGGTTGCGCGCTTATTGCACGACCTGCGCGGCCGACTTGACCAGCGCGTCAGACAGCTTCACGCCCTGCTTTTCAGCAGCGCCGGGGTTCACGAACAGCTCCATCTTGGTGCTGATTTCGGGCTTGATGTCGCCGGGCTTTTCGCCCTTGAGAATGCGCGCCACCATGCGACCGGTCTGCTCACCCAGGTCGCGGTAGTTGATGCCGAAGGCAGCGATGGCGCCGCGCTTGACGCTGTCGGTGTCCGATGCCACCAGCGGGATCTTGGCGTCCTGTCCCACCTTCACCAGCGCCTCGTAGGCCGAGACCACGTTGTTGTCGGTGCTGGTGTAGATCACATCGACCTTGCCGATCAGGCTGCGCGCGGCGCTGCTCACGTCCACCGAGCGGGGCGCTGCGGCCTCGACAAGCGTCATCCCCAGCTTGGGCAGCAGCGTCTGCAATTGTTTGACTACGACGACCGAGTTGGCCTCGCCGGGGTTGTAGACCACGCCCACGCGCTTGGCACCGGGCACCACTTGCTTGACCAGGTCCATCTGCTTGTCGAGCGCCAGCAGGTCGGACACGCCGGTCACGTTGGTGTGCGAAGGCTCCCAGTTTTTCACGAGCTTGGCGGCCACGGGGTCGGTTACGGCCGAAAAGACGACGGGGACGGTTTTCGTCGCGGCAATCACGGCCTGGGCCGATGGCGTGGCAATGGCCACGATGGCATCGGGTTTGTCGCCAATGAACTTGCGCGCGATTTGCGCCGCGGTGCCGGTATTGCCCTGGGCGCTCTGGTATTGCCACTGGAGGTTCTTGCCCGCTTCAAAGCCGGCTTCCTTGAGGGCGGCCTGCACGCCATCGCGCACGGAATCGAGGGCAGGGTGTTCGACGATCGCGGTCACTGCCACGGATTTTTGCTGCGCGCTGGCGGGTGCCACGGCGGCAACGGCCAGGGCCAGGGCACCCAGGGACATCCAGGGCATTTTCTTCATGTTCATCTGCGCGGTCTTTCTGGTTTTGGGATGGATCGGGTCGGCCTGCACACGCAGGCGCGGGGCCCACGGGCAAGTTTACTGCGGCGCAACATTGCCACGCCGGGTCAAGCAAGCCTCCCCGTGGCGGGGTCGGGCTTTCAGCGCGGTGCGGTTGAAATATCAACAAAAAAGGCCTGCAGCGCAGGCCCTTCATGCGCAAGCTGCTATGGTTTTTACATGCCCGAATAGTTGGGGCCGCCGCCGCCTTCGGGTGTGACCCAGACAATGTTTTGCGTCGGGTCCTTGATGTCGCAGGTCTTGCAGTGCACGCAGTTTTGCGCGTTGATCTGCAGGCGCTGGGCATCGCCGCCCTTGGCCGTGTCGGGCACGAACTCGTACACGCCGGCCGGGCAGTAGCGGGACTCGGGACCGGCATATTTGGCCAGGTTGATGTTCACCGGCACGCTGGCGTCTTTCAGCGTGAGGTGCGCTGGCTGGTTTTCGGCGTGGTTGGTGTTGCTCACGAACACGCTGGAGAGGCGGTCGAAGGTGATCTTGCCATCGGGCTTGGGATAAACGATGGGCTTGCACTCGGCGGCGGGCTTCAGATAGGCGTGGTCGGGCTTGTCGCGGTGCAGCGTCCATGGGATATGGCCCTTGAGCGCGAACTGCTCGATACCGTTCATTACCGTGGCCACGGTCAGGCCCTTCTTGAACCAGGCCTTGAAGTTGCGTGCCTTGTTCAGCTCTGTGTGGAGCCAGCTGGCCTCGAACGCCTTGGGGTAGGCCGTGAGTTCGTCGTGCTGGCGCCCACCGGTGATGGCCTCATAGGCTGCCTCGGCGGCCAGCATGCCGGTCTTGATGGCGGCGTGGCTGCCCTTGATGCGGCTGACGTTGAGGTAACCCGCGTCGCAGCCCACGAGTGCACCGCCCGGGAACACCGTTTTGGGCAGGCTCATCAGGCCACCGGCCGTGATGGCGCGCGCGCCATAGCTGATGCGCTTGGCCGGCTTGATGCCCTTGGATTCGTCGCCTTCGAGGTAGTAGCGGATGTTGGCGTGCGTCTTCCAGCGCTGGAATTCCTCGAACGGGCTGAGGTAGGGGTTGGCGTAGTCCAGGCCGGTAATGAAGCCCAGCGTGACCTTGTTGTCTTCCATGTGGTACAGGAAGGCGCCGCCGTAGGTGTTGTTGTCCATGGGCCAGCCGGCGGTGTGCAGCACGAAGCCGGGCTGGTGGCGGGCGGGGTCAATTTCCCACAGCTCCTTGATGCCCAGGCCGTAGGTCTGTGGGTCGCTTTCGGCATCGAGCTTGAAGCGGGCGATGACCTGCTTGCCCAGATGGCCGCGTGCGCCTTCGGCAAAGATGGTGTATTTGGCATGCAGTTCCATGCCGAGCTGGAAGTCGCCCGTGGGTTCGCCCTCCTTGCTTACGCCCATGTTGCCGGTGGCCACGCCCTTGACGCTGCCGTTGTCGTTGTAGAGCACTTCGGCGGCGGCAAAGCCGGGGAAGATCTCCACGCCCAGGTTCTCGGCCTGCTGCGCCAGCCAGCGCGTGACGTTGCCCAGGCTGACGATGTAGTTGCCGTGGTTCTGAAAGCAGCCTGGCAGCAGGAAGTTGGGCGTGCGAAACGACGATTTCTCGCCCAGGAACACCATGGCGTCGTCGGTGACGGGCTGGTTCAGCGGGGCGCCGAGTTCCTTCCAGTTGGGAATCAGCTCGGTCAGCGCCTTGGGGTCCATGATGGCGCCCGAGAGGATGTGCGCGCCGGGCTCGGAGCCTTTTTCAAGCACCACCACCGACACATCCTGGCCCTTTTCGGCGGCCAGTTGCTTGAGCCGGATGGCGGTGGACAGGCCTGCGGGGCCGCCGCCCACCACAACCACGTCGTATTCCATGGCTTCGCGGGGACCGTATTGGGCGAGGATTTCTTGGTTTGTCATAGCGTCTCGTCGGGCGTTTGATAATGGGGTGATTTTCCTCAGGCAGGGCCGCAAAGCACTGTCTGGCTGGCGACTGATTGTATTCATGGGAATACACACAATCGAACGATCGTTCTATTTTTGATCCATGGAGAGACTTTAAATGGCTTACAGCATCGATTTGTCCGGCCGCGTGGCCCTGGTGACGGGCGCATCCAGCGGCCTGGGCGCGCAGTTTGCGCGCACCCTGGCCCGCGCAGGCGCTGGCGTGGTGCTGGCCAGCCGCCGGCTGGAAAAGCTCAAGGAGTTGCGTGCCCGCATCGAGGGCGAAGGGGGCGACGCCCATGTCGTTGAACTCGATGTGACCGACCTCGATTCCATCAAGGCCGCCGTGGCCCACGCCGAGACAGAGATGGGGTCCATCGACATTCTGGTCAACAACTCGGGCGTAAGCACCACGCAGCGCATCCAGGATGTCACGCTTGAGGACTACGACTTCATCTTCGACACCAACGTCAAAGGCGCTTTCTTTGTGGCGCAAGAGGTGGGCAAGCGCATGCTGGCGCGCTCGCGCGGCGCGGCGCCGGGCAGCTTCACGGGCGGGCGCATCATCAACATTGCCTCCATGGCCGGGCTCAAGGTGCTGCCGCAGATTGGCGCCTACTGCATGAGCAAGGCCGCCGTGGTGCAGATGACCCGCGCCATGGCGCTGGAGTGGGGGCGTTTCGGCATCAACGTGAATGCCCTCTGCCCAGGTTACATCGACACCGAAATCAACCACAGCCACTGGCAGACCGAGCAGGGCCAAAAACTCATCGCCAGGCTGCCGCGTAAGCGCGTGGGGCAGCCGCAGGACCTGGACGCCCTCATCGTGATGCTGGCCAGCGACCAGAGCCACTTTGTGAATGGCGCCGTGATCGCTGCCGACGACGGCTTTGCGGTCTGAGGCGCCGGCGGGCGCTGGCACCAGCGCCGGCATTCTGGCCGGGCTGGCGGCTGGCGCGCTGTGGGGGCTGTCGTTTGTAGCGCCCCGCATGGCCAGTGGCTTTGCGGCCATGGATGTGACGGCAGGGCGGTTCATCACCTACGGGCTGGTAGCGTTGGGCATGATGGCCTGGGGCCTGCACACCCGCCGCCTGCCCACGCCGCGCCAGTTTTTCGCCGCGCTGATGCTGAGCCTGCTGGGCTTTACCGGCTATTACCTGCTGCTGGTGCTGGCCATTCGAGACATGGGCGTGGCGATGCCGGCGCTCATCATCGGCACCATCCCCGTGTGGGTGATGCTGCTGGGCAAGCCCCAGGGGCTGCGCTGGTCGGCCTTGCTGCCCGGACTGGGGCTGACGGTGGCAGGGCTGCTGCTGATGGCTGATGTTCCTGCCGGGGCGGATGAAGGCGCAAGCCAGGGACTGCATTTTTGGCGCGGCCTGGCATCGGCGGGCGGGGCGCTGGTGAGCTGGACGGCCTTTGCATTGCTGAATGCGGCCTGGCTCAAGCGCCACCCCGAGGTGCGCGCCACCGAATGGGCCAACTGGCTGGGCGTGGCCACCGGGCTGGGAGGGCTGGTGCTGTGGCTGCTGGCGGGCACACCGGCCGCCGCGCTGGCCGCCACGCCGGGCATCGGCTTTTTTCTGCTGCTGTGCCTGGCCATCGGCTTCGGCTCGAGCTGGCTGGCCACCATCTTGTGGAACCTGGCCAGCCAGCGGCTTTCGGCCAGCCTGTGCGGGCAGCTCATCGTGAGCGAGACCCTGTTTGCGCTGGTCTATTCTTTTGCCTGGGACGGCCACTGGCCGGCGCCCGCGCAGTGGGCGGCCAGTGTGCTGTTCACCCTGGGCATCCTGGCATCCATCAAGGCACACCGATGAAGATCGAAATCCCCGAGGTCAAGAAGCTGGTTTACGAAATGCGCTTTCCCGTGCGCTGGGGCGACATGGATGCCATGGGCCATGTCAACAACACGGTGTACTTTCGCTACCTGGAAACGGCGCGCATCGAATGGATGGTGTCGGTGGGCTGCAACCCCGATCCGAAAGGGCAGGGGCCAGTCATCGTGAATGCCTTTTGCAACTTCTACCGGCAGCTCGAATTTCCGGCAGATGTGCTGCTCAAGCTGTATGTGAGTGACCCGGCGCGCACCACGTTCGAGACCTGGGGCACGATGGAACGCGTGGACCAGCCCGGCGTGATTTGCGCTGCCGGGGGCGCCACCACGATCTGGGTGGATTTCCCGGCGCAGAAAGCGGCCCCGCTGCCCGACTGGATGCGGGCGTTGGTCACCGGGTGATTTTTGAGTAAAAATGGCCTGTAGCGCTTATGGGTAAAGCGCTACCAGCTATCAAAATAGTAGTTATTCGGTGGGCTTTTTGGCTTTGGGCAACCGGCCCATCAGGTAGAACTCGGGGTTGGGCTGCATGCCGGCAAAGCTGGCCATGCGGTTGGACAGGCCAAAAAACGCCGTGATGGCGGCAATGTCCCAGATGTCCTCGTCATCCAGCCCGTGGGCGTGCAGGGCTGCAAAGTCGGCGTCTTCCACTTCGTGTGCGCGCTGGCACACCTTCATTGCAAAGTCGAGCATGGCACGCTGGCGCGGCGTGATGTCGGCCTTGCGGTGGTTCACAGCCACCTGGTCGGCCACGAAGGGTTTCTTTTCGTAGATGCGCAGGATGGCGCCATGGGCCACCACGCAATACAGGCACTGGTTGGCGGCGCTGGTTGCGGTGACGATCATCTCGCGATCACCCTTGGTCAGGCTGCCTTCTTCCTTGAGCATCAATGCGTCGTGGTATGCAAAAAACGCCCGCCACTCGGCCGGGCGCCGCGCAAACGCCAGGAACACATTGGGAATGAAACCTGCTTTTTCTTGCACTTCCACGATGCGTGCGCGGATGTCTTCGGGCAGGGTGCTGAGGTCGGGAAAAGGGTAGCGGCTCATGGGGGTCTCCTGTGTTGTTGGTGTCGATTTCATTCACCGTACCACGGCGCCGGCGCAGGCAACGGTGCTGGAAGCTGTCGGTGCTGCGGCCCCCTGCTGGCGTGGGTGGCGTGAAGTGGGATTTTTGGGTTCCGTGGGGTTTATGAAAATCATAAAAACTATCGGTAGTTTTGTTTTAATTGATTTCTTATTTGGTGCGTCCCTTACTATCATTTTGCTTGCATTCATCCACACAAGGAGCGCTACATGACCGAAGAATCCAAATGCCCATTCCACGCCGCTGGTGCCAGCAGCAGCCGCACCAGCCGTGACTGGTGGCCGAATCAGTTGCGCGTGGATTTGCTGAACCAGCATTCCGAGCGCTCCAACCCCCTGGGCGAGAAATTCAACTACGCCGAAGAGTTCAAGAAACTCGACTATTCCGCGCTCAAGGCCGATCTGAAGGCGCTGCTGACCGATTCGCAGGACTGGTGGCCCGCTGACTGGGGCACCTACGCCGGCCTGTTCATCCGCATGGCATGGCACAGCGCGGGCACCTACCGCACGGTGGATGGCCGTGGCGGCGCCGGCCGTGGCCAGCAGCGTTTTGCCCCGCTCAACAGC
The DNA here is from genome assembly GCF_003345135.1 of Acidovorax sp. BoFeN1. Classification (NCBI taxonomy): domain Bacteria; kingdom Pseudomonadati; phylum Pseudomonadota; class Betaproteobacteria; order Burkholderiales; family Comamonadaceae; genus Acidovorax; species Acidovorax sp. BoFeN1. Next base: position 44,946 of record NZ_QOZT01000010.1, on the reverse strand, counting down.
TGGCCCGACAACGTGAGCCTGGACAAGGCGCGCCGCCTGCTGTGGCCGGTCAAGCAAAAGTATGGGCAAAAAATCTCGTGGGCCGACCTGATGATCCTGGCCGGCAATGTGGCGCTGGAAAACTCCGGCTTTCGCACCTTTGGCTTTGCCGCCGGCCGCGAAGATGTGTGGGAGCCCGATCAGGACGTGAACTGGGGCGACGAGAAGGCTTGGCTGGCCCACCGCAACCCTGAGACCCTGGCCAAGAACCCCCTGGCCGCCACCGAGATGGGCCTGATCTACGTCAACCCCGAAGGCCCCAACGCCAGCGGCGACCCGCTGTCTGCCGCAGCCGCCATCCGCGCCACCTTTGGCAACATGGCCATGGACGACGAGGAAATCGTGGCGCTGATCGCCGGTGGCCACACCCTGGGCAAGACCCATGGCGCCGCTTCTGCCAGCCATGTAGGCGCAGCGCCCGAGGCCGCACCCATCGAGCAGATGGGCCTGGGCTGGAGCAGCAGCCACGGCAGCGGCAGCGGCGCCGATGCCATCACCTCCGGCCTGGAGGTGGTGTGGACCCAGACCCCCACCCAGTGGAGCAACAACTTTTTCGAGAACCTGTTCAAGTTCGAATGGGTGCAGACGCGCAGCCCGGCCGGGGCGATCCAGTTCGAGGCCAAGGACGCGCCCGAGATCATTCCCGACCCGTTTGATCCCGCCAAGAAGCGCAAGCCCACGATGCTGGTCACCGACCTGACGCTGCGCTTTGACCCGGAGTTCGAGAAGATCTCGCGCCGTTTCCTGAACGACCCGCAGGCGTTCAACGAAGCCTTTGCGCGCGCCTGGTTCAAGCTGACCCACCGCGACATGGGCCCCAAGGCGCGTTACATGGGCCCCGAAGTTCCGAAGGAAGAATTGGTCTGGCAAGATCCGCTGCCCGCGCCGCTGCACAAGCCCACGGCCGCAGACATTGCCGAGCTGAAGGCGCAGATCGCGGCCTCGGGCCTGTCGGTCGGCGAGCTGGTGTCGGTGGCCTGGGCTTCGGCCTCTACGTTCCGCGGCGGCGACAAGCGCGGCGGTGCCAACGGTGCGCGCCTGGCGCTGGCCCCGCAAAAGGACTGGGCGGTGAACCGCACTGCCGTGGATGTGCTGCCCAAACTGCAAGCCATTCAACAGGCGTCCGGCAAGGCGTCGCTGGCCGATGTGATCGTGCTTGCCGGTGTGGTGGGCGTGGAGCAGGCGGCCCGGGCTGCGGGCGTGGCGGTGAATGTGCCTTTTGCCCCCGGCCGCGTCGATGCACGCCAGGACCAGACCGATGTCGCGTCCTTTGCCGTGATGGAGCCGGTGGCCGATGGCTTCCGCAATTACCGACGCGTTGCCGGCAGCACAGCGACGGAAGAGCTTTTGCTCGACAAGGCCCAGCAACTCACCCTCACGGCGCCAGAGCTGACGGCCCTGGTGGGTGGCTTGCGGGTGCTGGGTGCCAATTACGACGGTAGCCAGCATGGCGTCTTCACCGACACGGTGGGCGTGCTCAGCAACGACTTCTTCGTCAACCTGCTGGACATGGGCACCGTCTGGAAGGCAGTGGACGAAACGACACAGGTGTTTGAAGGCCGCGACCGCAAGACTGGCGCGGTCAAATACACCGCCACCCGCAACGACCTGGTGTTTGGCTCCAACTCGGTGCTGCGCGCCCTGGCCGAGGTCTATGCCAGCGCCGATGCCCGCGAAAAGTTCGTTCGCGACTTCGTGGCGGCCTGGACCAAGGTGATGAACCTGGACCGGTTCGAGCTGACTGAAGCGCCTGCCAACGCCTGAGCGCCTTGATCACGCCACCTGTTTTGCCCGCGGTGGGCCGGGCAGGTGGCGTTCTGCTTTCCTGGTGGACGAGGCGGCTAACATGGCAGCCCTTTTTCAGGCCGCAACGGAGAGCCCGCATGACCACACCCCCATCCACCAAAGACTTTGACAAAGGCCTGGCCACGCGCAAGCAGGTCATGGGCGAGGACTTTGTGGCCAATGCCTTTGGCAATGCCACGGCGTTCACGCAGCCGATTCAGGAATTCATCACGCGCAACGCCTGGGGCGATGTGTGGCAGCGCCCGGGACTCGACATGAAGACGCGCAGCCTGATCACGGTGGCCTTCCTCACGGCCCTGGGCAAGCAGCATGAGCTCACGGGCCATGTGCGCGGTGCGCTCAACAACGGCGCGACGGCGCAGGAGATTCAGGAGGTGCTGCTGCATGCGAGCATCTACTGCGGTCTGCCGGCAGCGGTGGAGGCTTTTCGCACTGCCGCCGAAGTGATCGACGCTCCTGCAAAGGGCTGACCGTGCAGTCTTGCGCTCGGACTGCCTCCTGTCGCCCGTAAAAATGGCATGCACCAAGCCAGCGCCACCGTGGAACTGGCTTTGCCAGGCTACCGGTGGCGTCCCCCTCAGGGGGAAGGCGTGAAGCGACTCAGGGGGAGCCTATGCCCCCGCCACCAGCTTGTGCACCAGATCGGCGGCGGTGGAGGCGTTGTACTTGCGCATCAGGCGGGCGCGGTAGATTTCCACGGTGCGGTGGCTGATCTCCAGGGCTTTGCCGATTTCCTTGGAGGTCAGGCCTTCCAGCAGTTTGGCCGCCACTTCGCGCTCGCGCCCCGTGAGCTCGGCCTTGACGGTGCGCTGCGAGCTGAGGTCTTCAAAGCTCCAGATACCCGATTCGTGGGGTGCTTGGCGGTTGAGGGCCCGGCCGGACACATGGCACCAGAACACTTCGCCGTTGGCCCGTTTCATGATGCGGTTGTCGGCGTAGTGGCCCTTGGCGTTCAGAATGGGCTCCATGTGTGCACCCAGGCGTTCGTACTCGTCGGCACTGGGGTAGAGAATCTGAAAGGATTGCCCGATCAGCACCTCGCGCGAGGCCCCAAACATTTCGCAGACTTGCCGGTTGCAGTCCATCATGGTGCGGTTGCGTGAAAGCACCAAACCCACTGGAGCAAATTCAAAGGCCAGTCTGTAATCAACGTCCATAGTGCAAATCTTTACGGGGTACTACTTACAAGTCTACGTAGTATCGTAGCGTATCCAATCTATCAAGGAGAGCGTGGTGAAAAAGTTATTTCCTTCTGCAGCCAAGGCCCTTGAGGGCGTGGTTGCCGATGGCCAGTTGCTGGCCGTGGGTGGCTTCGGCCTGTGCGGTATTCCCGAGGCATTGATCGATGCACTGCGCGATACCGGGGTGAAAAACCTCACGGTGATTTCCAACAACGCGGGCGTGGACGGGTTTGGCCTGGGCAAGCTGCTCGAAACGCGCCAGATCAAGAAAATGATCTCGTCCTATGTGGGCGAGAACAAGGAGTTCGAGCGCCAGTACTTGGCCGGGGAACTCGAACTCGAATTCACGCCCCAGGGCACGCTGGCCGAGAAGCTGCGCGCGGGTGGCGCCGGCATTCCGGCCTTTTTCACCAAAACGGGTGTGGGCACCATCGTGGCTGAGGGCAAGGAGCTGCGCGAGTTCGACGGCGAAACCTATGTGATGGAGCGTTCGCTGGTGCCTGATGTCTCGCTGGTCAAGGCCTGGCGCGCCGACCAGTCGGGCAACCTGCAGTTTCGCTTGACGGCACGCAATTTCAACCCTGCCGTGGCCATGGCCGGAAAGCTGTGCGTCGTGGAGGTGGAAGAGGTGGTGGAGACGGGCTCAATCGATCCCGACCAGATCCATCTGCCCGGCATCTATGTGCACCGCATCGTGCACAACGCCCACCCTGAAAAGCGCATCGAGAAAAGAACTGTCACAGAGAAAGCAGGAGCCTGACCATGCCTTGGACCCAAGACCAGATGGCCGCCCGTGCGGCCCAAGAACTCGAAGACGGTTTCTATGTGAACCTGGGCATCGGCATTCCCACGCTGGTGGCCAACTTCACCGGCGACAAGGAAGTGTGGCTGCAGTCCGAGAACGGCATGCTGGGCATTGGCCCGTTTCCCACAGAAGACAAGGTGGACGCCGACCTCATCAACGCCGGCAAGCAGACCGTGACCACCATTCCCGGCTCGTCCATTTTTGGCAGCCACGACAGCTTTGCCATGATCCGTGGCGGCAAGATCAACCTGTCCATTTTGGGTGCCATGCAGGTCAGCGAGCAGGGCGACCTGGCCAACTGGATGATCCCCGGCAAGATGGTCAAGGGCATGGGCGGCGCCATGGACCTGGTCGCTGGCGTCAAGCGCGTGATCGTGCTCATGGAGCATGTGGCGCGCAAGAAAGACGGCACCGAGGACATGAAGATCCTGCCCCAGTGCACGCTGCCGCTCACGGGTGTGGGCGTGGTGGACCGCATCATCACCGACCTGGCCGTGATGGACGTGACGCCGCTGGGCCTCAAGGTGGTGGAGCTGGCGCCTGGCGTGACGTTTGACACGCTGCAGTCCAAAACGGGTGTCACGCTGCTGCAGTGAGGACAGAGCTTGACTTCACTCAAGAAGGGCCCGCGCAAGCGGGCCTTTTGCCAACGAAGTCCGACCGCTATGGTCTTATATTCAAGGCAGTCCCATTTGAAGTTTCCGCATGACTGATCCATTTTTGGCAGCCACTGCTCCTGACAGCCCGCACTACCTGCGTGCGCTCACCGACATGGCCGACCGGCGTGCGGTGGTAACCCAGGACGCCATCTATACCGACAACGGCATCAAGCTGGTGGAAAAAGGGGCCCGCATCGACAGCCGCCTTTACGACCGGCTGGTGCAGCACAAGCTGCGCGAACCCATCGATCGGCACCTCACGGTCGAGAATGCGGTGGATGTGTCGGCGCTGATTGCAGCCGGGCAGGATCTGGCCGAACAGGGCGTCTTGCCCCAGATGCTGGCGCAGGCCCTGGGTTCTGCAGGCAAGCTGCTGGCGCCTTTGCGCTCCGTTTCTCTGCCCGATCCTGTTGCCTTCAAGCTCACCGTCATGCGTGACCAGCGGCCCGGCCTTTTCGAGCACAGCCTGCAGATGATGATGGTGGCCGTTTTTCTGGGGCTGAAAAGTGGCCTGAGCGAACGTGATTGCGTGCCGCTGGCCGCTGCCGCGCTGCTGCATGACGCCGGTGTGCTGCACATGGATCCCTCCTGGATGGACCCCCTCAACAAGGTCACGGGTGTGCAGCGCAAGCATTTGGTGGCCCATCCCATCACCTCGATGCTGATGCATCAAGGATGCCGGCGTTTATCCCCGATCGGTGGAGATTGCCGTGCTAGAGCACCACGAGCGCATGGATGGCAGCGGTTATCCGCGCGGCTTGCCTGGGGCGGAAATTTCGCCCATGGGGCGCATCCTGCTGCTGGCCGAGGTGGTGACGGCCTTCTACGAAAAATACACCGACATGCCCGCCCAGCGGTTGTCTCTGGTGCTGCGCCTGAACCACCGCAAGTTCCCGGCCGCACTGGTGGCCCATGTACTGCCCCTGCTGCAGGAAGACGTGGCGCGCGATTCCGCCCTGATGCCCCTGGGCGCCGACGCGCCGGTGCAAATCGATACCCTGGCGGGCGCCTTTGAGCAATGGGAGCAGCTCAAGGCGGCATTGCCCCCCGCCGCCAGGCAAGTGCCGGGCAGTGTGTTCGCCTTTGCCGATATCCGGCTGCAGGCACTGCAAAAGGCGCTGATCGAAGCCGGATCCCACCCTCGGCAGCAAGGCGATCTGCTCGAACAACTGCAAGGCGACGCCTTGGGGTTGGCCGAAGTCGCTCTGGTAGGGCGCGAAGCGCTGTGGCAGCTGCAAAGCATCGTCAACGCCTGCTACCGCCGCTGGCCCCAGCTGATGGACCGCGCCAGCCCTGCGGATGCGGCAGTGGCCGACTGGTGTGATTGGGCGATGCGCAAGTTGTAGCCGTCAGCCTTTCGGAAACACGGTTGCCATGGTTCGCCCAGAACCGTGGGCGGCCGTCACGACAAACCAACTGGGGGCGGCAGGGTTGCCCTGTGCCAATGCGCTGGGGCGCCGGGGCATGGTCATGGATGGCCGCCTTGCGGCGGGACCATGGCGCGCGTTCACCTGCTGCTGTCTTGCGGGCGCCATGGTGGCGCTTGCTTCGTTGGGCGCAGGCAAGAAGGGCCGACCGCCCAAAACCCTGTGGCAAGTTTTGGCCCAGCATTCGAAATACTGGTTATATTTACAGTGTTTTCGTTTTCTGAAGCCCCTGTACCACCATGCCTGCACCACGCCCCCATCTGCGGGTTGCGTTCGACCTGCCGTCTGCCGTGCCCGGTGTCTGGCATGCGGACGCATTGGGTGCGGGCCCGCAGCCAGCGCAGCCTTCGGGGTATGCGCAGCTCGATGCACAACTGCCAGGCGGTGGCTGGCCCGTGGGAGCCTTGAGCGAGGTATTGCAACCCATGGCGGGCCTGCACGAATGGCAGCTGGTGTTGCCCGCACTGGCGCAGGCAGCGGCCCGGCGCGTGGGGTGCGTGGTGGTGGTGGCGCCACCGTGTGAACCTTTTGTCCCGGCACTCAAGGCGCAGGGGCTTTTGGCAGAGCGCTTGTGCGTGGTGCGTGCCGACAACGCCAAGGCTGCGCTCTGGGCGGCCGAGCAGGCGCTGCGCTGTCGTGAAGTGCTGGCTGTCATGGCCTGGTTGCCCCAGGCGCAATCTGCCGCCTTGCGCAGGTTGCAGCTGGCAGCGGCACAACAGCAGCAGCTGCTGTGGGTGTTTCGCCCGGCCAGTGCAGCACCGCAGGCATCGCCCGCCTTGCTGCGGCTTCAGGTGCAGGGGCTGGCCCTGCCGGGGGATACCGTCATATCGCCCGGCATGCAGGTGCAGATCCTCAAGCGCCGGGGCCCGCCCCTGGTGCAGGGGCTGGATCTGCCGGGCTGCCACCCCCGTCTGGCACAGGTGCTGGCGGCGCAGGCCGAGCGGCGGCGCGCTGCGCAGGTGGTGGCCCGTGCAACGGTGGTGCGCCACAGCCCCGCACAAGCATTGCCGCTGCGCCTGGCACCAAGGACTCTGAGGGCCATGCCAGAGAGGAAAGACCATGCACTGGATCGCGCTGCCGTTGCCCTGGTGCGATGAGCCCGCGGCAATTCCGGGCGCTGCCATGCAAGCGGCGGCGGCGGGCTGGTGGGCCTTGCGCTTTACGCCGCGCGTGGCGCTGGTGGATGGCGAAGCGGTGTTGCTGGAGGTGTCCACCACCGAGCGGCTCTGGGGCGGGCGCGATGCCTTGCTGGCGCAGGTGCTGCAGGCCTGGGCCGATGCATCGGTCGGGCTGCCGGATCACCCAGCCACCCGGGAGGCGGGGGTACCACCGCCTGGCACGCAGGCGGTGTGGGGCTGCGGGCCGACAGCCCTGGTAGCGCAGGCCTGGCTGCGCATGGCGCAGGCCGGGCGTGCGCCATCAGGGCACAACGTGGAGGGCTTGCCTTTGCACACGTTGACCGCCCTGCGCCCGCATGTGGCCAGCCTGGAGCGCATGGGTTGCCGAACTTGGGGGGCCTGCGGGCGCTGCCGCGTGCCGGGGTGGCCCGGCGTTTTGGTGCCAAGGTACTGAGGGTGCTGGATCAGGCCCTGGGCGATGCCCCCGAAGCCCATGCCTGGCTGGAGCTGCCCGAGCAGTTTGCGCTGACCGCCGAGCTGCCCGCACTGGCCGAGTCGGCCGATGCGCTGCTCTGGAGTGCCAGCCGCTGCCTCGCGGCCCTGCAGGGCTGGCTGCAGGCGCGCCAGCAGGGTGCACTGGCGCTGGATCTGGCCTGGCGCCACGACCTGCGGCGCATCGATGGCGTGGTCATTGCCCCCACGCAGGCCCTGCCGGTGCGCACCGCCCAGGCCACCCAAGACATGGCGCACCTGCGGCGCCTGTTGTCTGAAAACCTGGCGCGCACGGCGCTGGCGGCGCCGGTCAACCAGATCACGCTGCGCCTGCTCGAATCCGCCCCGCTGCCGCACCGAAGTGCCAGTTTGCTGCCGTCCGGGGATGGCGTGGGCGGTGGCCGTGACGACCCGGGTGGAGCACCCGGCGAGGCCTTGCACCAGTTGCTTGAACGCCTGTCGGCCCGCTTGGGGGCCGACCATGTGGTGGCCCCCGTGCTGCAGGCCGACCACCGGCCCGAGCGCATGCAGCAGTGGTGCCCTGCGGCCGAGGTGCTGGGCCATGGCTGTGCGCCCCCCGGCATCCAGACCCCCGACACAAAAGCCCCCGATGCCACCCTGTGGCCCACCTGGCTGCTGCGCCCACCCCGGCGGCTGGCGGTGCAGGGCAACCGCCCCTGCCACCACGGCGTGCTGCGCCTGCTGGCGGGGCCGCACCGGTTCGAGGCGGGCTGGTGGTCGGCCGAGGACGAGGGCGCTGGCGACCCGGGCAATGCCTGCGCTGGCCTGGCGCTGCGCGACTATTTTGTGGCGCACAACGATGTGGCGGGGTTGGTGTGGGTGTTTCGTGAGCGGTTGGCACCGCAGCCAGGCGGTGCGGTGCAAAAGGACGCGACGCAAAAGGACGCGATGACGGCCGCGCAGCCGCACCGCTGGTTCCTGCACGGCATTTTTGGGTGAGACCATGGCGTCTTCCTCCATGCCGTCCGCAATGTCCGCTCCATCCGGGGGCGCCATGCCATCGCCTGCGCCCTTGCCGGGCTATGCCGAGCTGCATTGCCTGTCCAACTTCAGTTTTCAGCGCGGTGCCTCCCATCCCAAGGAACTGGTGGCCCGTGCCGCCCAACTGGGTTACCAGGCCCTGGCGCTGACCGATGAGGGCTCGGTGGCGGGTGTGGTGCGTGCCTGGGAGGCGGCCAAGGAATGCGGCTTGCACCTCATCGTGGGCAGCGAGTTTGTGTGGGGCGACCTGCGACTGGTGGCCCTGGCGCGGGATGCGCAGGGGTGGGGCAATCTGTGCGAATTCATCACCGCGGCCCGCGCGGCGGCGCCCAAGGGGCAATACCACGTAGGCCCGGGCAGCCCCTTCAGCCTTTTGCAGGGGTGCGAGCTGCTGCTGGCCCCGTGCCGCGAGCGCATGGATGCTTCTGATTTTGTAGCTGTCAGCGCTTGCCTATCAAGCGCTAGAGCCCAATTTGGCTTGAATTTTGACGGCCACCTCTGGCTGGCGGTAGAGCTGCATCTGGCCCCCGACGACAGCCTGTGGCTGGCCACGCTGCAGCGTGCGGGCGCGGCGCTGGGCCTGCCGCTGGTGGCGGCGGGCGACGTGCACATGCACGCCCGCTCGCGCAAGCCGCTGCAGGACGTGATCACGGCCGTGCAGCGTGGGTGCAGCGTGGCCGAATGCGGCTTTGCCCTGCAGCCCAACGCCGAGCGCCACCTGCGCCAGCGCGTGCGCCTGGCAGGCATCTACCCGCCCGAGCTGCTGGCCGCCACGCTCACGGTGGCAGCGCGCTGCACTTTCAGCCTGGGCGAGATCCGCTACCAGTACCCACTGGAGACCGTGCCCTCCGGCATGACGCCGGCCCAGGCCTTGGCCTGGCTGGCACAAGAGGGGGCCATGGGCCGCTATCCGCAAGGGGTGCCCGACTGGATTGCCGCACAGATCCGCAAGGAGCTTGCGCTGATTGCGCACTGCCAGTACGAGATGTACTTCCTCACAGTGCACGACATCGTGCGCTTTGCGCGCAGCCAGGGCATCCTGTGCCAGGGGCGGGGCTCGGCCGCCAACTCGGTCGTCTGCTATGTGCTGGGCATCACGGCGGTGGCCCCCGAAGATTCGCACCTGCTGTTCGAGCGCTTCATCAGCAAGGAGCGCAGCGAGCCGCCCGACATCGACGTCGATTTTGAGCACGACCGGCGCGAGGAGGTCATCCAGTACATCTACGCCAAATACGGCCGCGAGCGCGCCGCCATTACCGCCGTGGTCGCCACCTACCGCACGCGCAGCGCCCTGCGCGATGTGGGCAAGGCGCTGCGCGTGGCGCCCGCCTTGGTGGATGCCTTTGCCAAAGACCACCACTGGTTTGACGAAGGCATTGCTGCCGACCGTCTGCAAGAACTGGCGAAAGGCCTGGGTGTGCCGCTGCACCGGCACACGGCGGCGCTGTGGCTGGAGCTGGCCACACAGCTCAAGGGCTTTCCGCGCCACCTGAGCCAGCATGTGGGTGGCTTCGTGCTCACCCAGGGCAAACTCACGCGCCTGGTGCCGGTGGAGCCCGCCAGCATGGAGGGCCGATCCGTCATCCAGTGGGACAAGGACGACCTGGACACCATGGGGCTGCTCAAGGTCGATGTGCTGGCGCTGGGCATGCTCAGCGCGCTGCGCCGCTGCCTCCAGCTGCGTGCCGTGCTGCGCGGCGAGCCATGGGGGCTGGCCGATATCCCCCGCGAAGATGCGGCCACCTACGACATGATCTGTGCCGCCGACACCGTGGGCGTGTTCCAGATCGAAAGCCGCGCGCAGATGAGCATGCTGCCGCGCCTGCAGCCGCGCGTGTTCTACGACCTGGTGGTCCAGGTGGCCATCGTGCGCCCCGGCCCCATCCAGGGCGGCATGGTGCACCCCTACCTGCAGGCGCGCGAGCGGCGGCGGCACGGCCAGCCGCTGGAGCTGGAAAAACCCGAACTCGAAGCCGCCCTGGCGCGCACGCTGGGGGTGCCGATCTTTCAGGAACAGGTGATGCAGATCGCCATGATCGCGGCGGGCTTTGGCCCCGGCATGGCCGACGACCTGCGCCGGTCCATGGCCGCCTGGAAGCGCAAGGGCGGCGTGCACCGGTTCGAGCGCCCGCTGATCGGCGGCATGGAGGCACGCGGCTACCGCACCGAATTCGCACAGGCCATTTTTCAGCAGATGCTGGGCTTTGGCGAATACGGCTTTCCTGAAAGCCACGCCCACAGCTTTGCACTGCTGTCTTATGCCAGCAGCTGGCTCAAGTGCCACGAACCTGCGTGTTTTCTGGCGGCGCTGCTCAATTCACTGACCATGGGTTTTTACAGCGCCTCGCAACTGGTGCAAGACGCGCGCCGTCACGGCGTGCGCGTGCTGCCCATTGATGTGCTGGCCAGCCACTGGGATTGCACCCTCGAAGGCCCGTTGGCCGCCGTGCCGGGCGTGGCACTGCCCCAGCCCGCTGTGCGCCTGGGGCTGCGGCTGGTCAGTGGCCTGGCCACCGCTGCGGGCCAGCGGCTGGTGCAGATCCGGCAAGCGCTGCACGACGCGGCCGTGGCGGGCAAACCAGGCGCTGCACCCGCACCCGAGCTAGCGCCCGAATTCGTGCCTGCCACATGTTTCACCAGCACCGAAGACCTGGCCTTGCGTGCGCAACTGAGCCAGCAAGACCTGCAGGCCTTGGCCGCAGCCGATGCGCTGGCCAGCCTCTCGGGCCACCGCCGTCAACAAATGTGGGATGCCGCTGCGCAGCACACCGCACCTGCCTTGTGGCGCGATGTGCCCGTGCACGAAGTGCCGCTGGCGCTGCCCGCTGCGCACGAGGGCGAGGAAATCGTCTTCGACTATGCAGCCACCGGTCTCACCCTGCGTCGCCACCCGCTGGCCCTGCTGCGCCCGCGCCTGGCCCGCTGGCGCCTGCAGACCGCACTGCAGCTGCACAGCGCACCCAACGGCCGCAAGGTGCGCGCCTGCGGCATCGTCACCATGCGCCAGCGCCCCGGCACGGCCAAGGGCACGATGTTTGTCACGCTCGAAGACGAGACCGGCCCCGTCAACGTGATCGTGTGGCCCGCACTGGTGGAGCATTGGCGTCAGCCACTACTGGGTGCGCGCCTGCTGGCGGTGGAGGGCGTGTGGCAGTGCAGCCCCCATGGGCCCGACGGCCAGGCCGTGGTGCGCCACCTGGTGGCCCAGCGCTTCAAAGACCTCACGCCCCTGCTGGGGCGCATGGCGCAGGCGTTGCAGGGCAGCCGGGATTTTCATTGAACCCGGAAGCGGCAGCTGGATGCGCCCGCCGGCGCCCAGAGCGCGGCAATGCCGGGTGCATAGCGCTTCACCCATCAGGTGAAGGCCATCGAAATCAACAACGATAAATTTCGTGCGGCTGGGCAAAGGGTACGAAGCGGTCAACTGCCGTTTGCAGGTTGAACGCAGGCCATGGAGCCTCATGAGGGTTTGAAGCATCGCTGCAAGTGTTTGCCATCCTGGCTGCCGTCAGTGGCATACCGCCTTTTTCAAGGTTTTAATGAAAATGGCCTGTAGCGCTTATGAGTAAAGCGCTAACAGCTATCAAAATATGAGTAATCTGGGCGCCGGCATAGCGCCGTGTTGCGGGCGATTTTCAGCGCGGCGCAGGGCGCGCAGGCGCTGCAGGCTTGCCCGCACTGCCCGCCTTGACCGGTTGTGTGGCCTGCGCCAGCAGGGGGGCGCACTGCGTATCGTCGTCGGCGCCCGGCACTGTCACGGGCAGCAGCGCCAGCGCTGCCGGGGCCACCACTGCCGCCGCGATCGCCGCGCCTGCGCGCAGCAGCAGCGGGCCGGGTTCCACACCTACATCGGGATTGGCAAAGCTGCCGCGCACATACAGCGGGGTGCGCAGCGAGAAGAACTTCCACTGCAGCGATTCGGGTTTGATGTGCAGGTTAAGGCGCTCATGGGCCATGTCGATGGTGCCGCTGGCGTCCACAATGGCCTCGTTGGTGCTGAGCTTGCCGGTGCGCACCGTGGCCACACCTTCGCGCACGGCCAGGTCGGCCACGGCGCAGCGCAGCTGCACCTCCTTGTCGTCGCCAAACAGCTTGCCCACAACGATGCTGCCCACGTTGAGCGCTGCGCGGTTGAGCAGTTCGCGGCTCAGGGTGCCGTCGCGCACATACAGGCGGGCCTCACCGCTGCTGGTGCCCAGCCATTGCGCCACAGAGTTGCCCTTGCCGCTGAGTGCCATCGCGCCATCGAGCCGGCCCAGGCTCTTTTGGGTGAGCTCGACCTCGGGAAACAGCGAGGCCAGTCGCAGGTTTTGCACCCGCGTGTCCAGGCGCACGGTCAGCGGTTTGTTGCGGCTGTCCAGCACCACCGTCGATTCGATCTGGCCCTTGGCCACGCCGAAGTGCAGCGGGTCCAGGCGCAGCACGGCATCGCTGAGCAGGGCGTGCACGCTGAGGTCTTCCAGCGGCAGGCTGCCGGGCCGGATCACGCGCTGTCCCGAGAATTTCAGGTCCATGTCCATGGCGTTCCAGCGGTCGGTGGCAAACGGGGCATCGGGCAGCAGTTTGCCGCTGCGGCCCGCGCTGGAGGACGGCGTGGTGGCCGTGCCGAGCACGGGCCCCAGGTCCGCCAGGCGCAACTGCCGGGAGGTGACGCTGCCCGACAGCTTGCCGCGCGGCGCTCCCGACGCAAAGCGCAGATGGCCATGCAGATCGCTCTGGCCCACGGTGCCGGTGAAATCGCGGTAGTCCCACACCGCCCGGCCCGGCTGCAGGCTGCCCTGCAAACGGCCCCGGGTCTGGAAGGCGGGCGTGTTGGGCAACACCAGGCCGGTCAGCGCATACAGGTCGGCCATGCTGGCGCCTTTGAGCATCACCTGTAGGTCCATGCCCGACAGCGCGCCGGGGTTGGCCAGAATGCCTTCGACGGCGGTCTCCAGGCTGCCGGCTCTGACGGTGAATTGCAGCGGGTAGTTCACCTCCTTATTGCGCAGCGAGAGCACGGGGCCTGCCTTGCCCTCGCCCTCGATGCGGGCCTTGCCCAGGGTGCCTTTCAGTTCAAAGCGCACGCCGTAGACCGCGGTGTTGGCGGGGATCACGGGGGCCGTGGTGGTCGAAGCGGGCGTTGCCGGCTCTGCCGCACCGGAGGCGGGGGTTGCTTCGTTGATGGTGGCGATATGCGCGCTCAGGTCCAGCTTTCTGCCGGCATCCGCGTAGGCAAGCTGCCCCTTGTGCACCACCAGCCGATCCATGTTGACCGTCCAGCGCGGCGAAATGTCGTCGGGGCTGCGCCGGGGTTCAAACGTCCAGTTGTTGCGGCCGTCGCTGAGGCGGGCCAGGGCGACATCGGGGCCGGTGAGTTCGAGCGTGTCGATGGCCACTTCGCGCGCCAGCAGGGGCCAGAGCTTGAGCGATGCGCGTGCCATCTCGGCGCGCGCCATGGGCCGGGGCCCGGCGGTCTTGCCAGGGCGGGCAAAACCGGGCGGGTCCTGCATGACCAGCTGTGTGCCTTGCAGCGTGACGCCCGGAATCCAGCGGTGCCAGCCCTCGTCCTGCGTCTGCGGCCACTGCCACGAAGCCGAGAGATCGCCTTCCACTGCAAAGGGTCGCCCGGTGGCCTCGCTCAGGGTTTCGTTCAGCCAGGGCTTGAAACGGTTCCAGTCCAGCTGGGTGAGCACAACGGCGCCGATCAAAAGCAACCCGAGCAGGCTGCCTGCCAGGCCCGCTATCAGACGCGGTCCTTTGCGGCGAGGCGATGGTGGCACGGGCTCTAAAGGTGCGGCTGCCGGCACGGTGTGTTTATCCATCAGGGGTTCTGTCATGGGGAAGCAATGCTAGCCCGCTGCGCCCGCTTTTTGGCCGATCCGGCAGGGCGAAGCGCGTATTGGCGCAGTTGTCCTACAGCCCGTGCGCACCAGCGCGGGCCGTGCAGCCAACGCGTCCTAAAATCTGCACGCCATGCACAACCCCCGCCATGCCTTTGTCTTGCCCCTGCGCGACGGCGTGGGCCCCAGTTGCGTGGTGCTGCCTTCGCAAGGGCAGGGCAGCATGCTGGATTTTCTGGCCCAGCGCCTGCCGGGCGTGCAGCGCAGCGAATGGCTGCAGCGCATGCAAGCGGGCGACGTGGTGGATGAGCGGGGCGTGGCCGTGCTGCCGCACCGGCCTTTCGAGGGCGGCATTCGCCTGTATTACTACCGCCAGCTGCAGTCTGAGCCCGAGCTGCCTTTTGCGGAGACAGTGCTGTACCAGGACGAGCACCTGCTGGTGGCCGACAAGCCGCATTTCATGCCTGTGACGCCTTCGGGGCGCTATCTGCAGCAAACGTTGCTGGTGCGCCTCAAGCGCCGCCTGGATTTGCCCGAGCTGTCGCCCCTGCACCGCATTGACCGCGATACCGCCGGACTGGTGCTTTTCTCGGTGCAGCAGCGCACGCGCGGTGCTTACCAGGCGCTATTTCGCGACCGCCAGATCACCAAGCATTACGACGCCGTTGCGCCGTGGCACGGCGATGTGCACTTTCCGCGAGACCACCGCAGCCGCCTGGAGGAAAGCCCACAGTTTTTTCGCATGCACGAAGTGCCCGGCGATCCCAACAGCCACACCCGGATGCAGGTGTTGCAGGTGGCGGGCGACTGGGCCCTGTACCGGCTGTCGCCCATCACCGGCAAACGCCACCAACTGCGTGTGCACATGGCCGCTCTGGGCTTGCCGCTGCGCAACGACCCGTTCTATCCGGTCGTCAACGATGCCCCCGAAGGCGATTATTCGCGTCCCCTGCAGCTGCTGGCGCGGTCGCTGGAGTTTGTGGACCCCTTGACGAGGGGGCCCCGGGTGTTTGAGAGCCAACAGCGGTTGATTTTGCAGGACTAAGGGTTTACCATTAGATGCAATTTATGTGTATCTATTACACAGATTGTTGATATTGCGACAGAGCCTGTTAGCTGCGGCTCGTGTAGGAATACCTGCAAATTGAACTGAAAACAAGCTGTGGGCACATGACCGCGAGCGGAAAAATCAATGAACCCCACGTCGACTAGCGCCCCCACATCTGGGCCCAAGCCTGCGGCCCATCGCTCCGTCGCCTTCAAGCTGTCGCTTGCTGCGCTGGTCAGCTTGCTGGTGGTGTTGCTGGTCACCATGGGCATCGTCAGCGGCCTGCTCTGGAAAGATTTTGGCCGCATGTCGCGCGAAGAGGCGAGCCGATACGCCGCCCAGGTGCGCGCGCTGGTGCAAACCTTTGACGAGACCGCGCAAGACCAAGCCCACCATGACTTTGCCATTTTCAAAGCCAATTTCCCGGGCAAGTTTGAAGTGGCCGAAGTGCCCGGGGCAGATGGCAAGGCCGAGGCCGTGCTGTCGTATGAGGGTGCGGCTCTCAACGGTGACTTCAATGTGGTGGACCAGTTTCTCAAAATCAGCGGGGGTGCCACGGCCACCATCTTTGCGCGCACGGGCGACGACTTCATCCGCGTGACCACCTCCGTCAAAAAGCAGGACGGTGAGCGCGCCTTCAAGACGATGCTGGACCGCAACCACCCGGCCTATAGCCTGATGAACGAGGGCAAGACGTATATCGGCCGTGCCAGCCTGTTTGGCCGCGAATACATGTCCGTGTACGAGCCCATTCGTGAAGGCAACCGCACCATCGGCATTTTGTACATCGGCTCCGACATCGGCGCCATTCTGGGCAAGCTCGAAACCGTGATGGCAGGGCAAAAGCTCTTCACCTCGGGTGCCGTGTATGCCGTCAACCTTTCGTCGGGCCCTGCGCGTGGCAGTGTCTTTGGCCTGCCCGGCGCCGGCAAATCCCTGAAAGTGGATGAAAAGGACGACGACGCAAAGGCCTGGTTGGCTTCGTTGGCAGCGATTGATCAGGCCGGCGATCTGGAGTCGGCGTGGTCACCACGGCGCAGCACGGAGGGCGACCGCGCCACGCGCTTTGTGGCCGTGGAACGTTACAAGCCCTGGTCCTGGGCCATCGTTGCCGAGGCACCCTTGGCTGAAATGATGGGCGAGGCGCGCTATGTGCTCACCTGGCTGTGGCTGGGGCTTGCCGTGGCGCTGGTGCTGCTGGCCGTGGTGCTGGTGGCGGCCACGCGCCGGCTGGTGGGGGTGCCGGTGCAGCAACTGAGTACGGCACTCGGTTATCTGGCGCATGGTGATCTCACGCACGCGGTGTCGGTTCGCTCCCGCGATGAAATCGGCTCTCTGGCACTGGCGATGGAAGGGTTTCGCGTGCGTCTGGTGGAAAGCCTGGGCACGGTGCGCACCAGTGCCGACAGCGTGTCGGCCGCCAGCACCGAAATCGCGCAGGGCAACCAGGACCTTTCTGGCCGCACCGAAAGCCAGGCCAGCGCGCTGGAGGAAACGGCAGCCAGCATGGAACAACTGGGGGCCACCATCCGCCACAACGCCGACAGCGCCAGCCAGGCCAACCAGCTTGCCGTGGGCGCAAGCCGGGTGGCAGCGCAGGGCGGTGAAGTCGTGTCGCAGGTGGTGCGCACCATGCACGACATCAACGCCAGCAGCCAGAAAATCGCCGACATCATTGGCGTGATTGACGGCATCGCATTTCAGACCAACATTCTGGCGCTCAACGCGGCAGTCGAGGCAGCCCGTGCGGGCGAGCAGGGCCGGGGCTTTGCCGTGGTGGCCACCGAAGTGCGCAATCTGGCGCAGCGCACCGCTGCCGAAGCCAAGGCCATCAAGGAGCTGATAGGGGCCAGCAGCAGCATGGTGCAGCAAGGATCGGTGCTGGCCGATCAGGCGGGTACCACGATGCAGGAGGTGGTCGGTTCCATTCAGCGCGTGGCCGACATGGTGTCCGAGATCAGCGCCGCCAGCAACGAACAGACTGCGGGCGTGGGCCAGGTGGGCGAGGCCGTCACGCAACTCGACCAGAGCACGCAACAAAACGCCGCGCTGGTCGAAGAAATGGCGGCGGCTGCCAGTAGCCTGAGCGGACAGGCCGAGCAGATGGTGATGGCGATTGCGCGCTTCAACCTGGGCAACACAGGCGATTCGGGCCAGCGCACATTGCAATCGCCGGCCTCTGGCCGGGCAGGCCAGAAACGGCTGGGCGCCTGAGCCAAAAGCCAGCGGTGCGTGCCGCCGCACTGTGGTCTGTTGCACTTTTATGCAGCCCCCGCGCCGCCCCATCGTGTGGCGGCGCGCACCCAGGTTGCGCCGGTGGAGGCGCCTATAATGCGAGGCTATGCGGGTGTAGTTCAATGGTAGAACTTTTGCTTCCCAAGCAAATAGCGTGGGTTCGATTCCCATCACCCGCTCCACTGCATCGTTCCAGGGAATTCTGAGGAAGTCCAAGAGGCATCGTAAGTCGTTGATTCTGGTTGAGTTTTCGACACCTCGATGTTCCAGTGGGCTCCACGGAAATCCACCTGAAGCCACGACGTTTATGTCCATTTTTGTGTCCATTTTTGCGGGCACGACGGCTTCCGGATTGTTGCTAGGGCGCTGAGGTCGATGGGTTAAGCATCTGGTTCCTGACTCATGTTCAGGAGCTAGAGCATGGCACTCTCAGACTTGGTGGTCCGCCAAGCCAAAGCCACCGGCAAGGCCTACACACTTCCAGACATCGATGGTCTCTCCCTGGCCGTGACGGCCACGGGCAGCAAGAGCTGGCACTTCCGTTACTACTGGATGAAGGAGCCCAAGCGCATGTCGCTGGGCACCTATCCCGAGGTGTCCCTTCGTGAGGCACGCGCCCTGCGTGACGAGGCGCGCGCCTTGGTGGCCAAGGACATCAACCCGCGCCTTCACCGCAAGCAAAAGCGCGCCGCGGTCAAACTCGCCGGTGAAAACACCTTCGAGGCGATCTACAAGAAGTGGCTTGCCCACCGCGAACTCGGCCTCAAGAAGGGCCGGCAGACCACCCTCTCGATCCTCCCTCGCGTCTTCGCCAAGGATGTGCTGCCCTTGCTGGGCAAGCGCTCGATCTACGACATCAAACGCCCTGACCTGCTGGAAGTGATCGCCAGGATCGAGCGGCGCAAGGCGCTCTCCGTCGCCGAGAAAGTCAGGACGTGGTTCAACCAGATGTTCCGCTACGCGCTGGTGGTCGTGCCGGGCCTGGAGCAGAACCCGGCTTCCGACCTCGACGTGGTGGCGCTGCCGCTGCCCCCGGTGAACCACAACCCGTTCCTGCGCATGGCCGAGTTGCCGAAGCTGTTGCAGCGCCTGCGCAAGTATCGTGGCCGGCTGCAGACCCAGCTCGGTCTGCGGCTGCTGCTATTCACCGGCGTGCGCACGGGCGAGCTGCGCCTGGCGACGCCGGATCAGTTCGACCTCGATCGGGGCCTCTGGATCATCCCGCCCGAGGTCGTGAAGCAGCTCCAGGTGGGCATGCGCAGGAAGCGCCAGTTGCCCAAGGACATTCCACCCTACATCGTGCCGCTGTCGGTGCAGGCCATCGAGATCGTCCGGCACCTGCTCGAACAGCTCAAACCGGCCCAGCACTATCTGTTCCGCCACGACAGCGAGTTGAAGAAGCGCATGAGCGAGAACACGCTCAACGGCGCGCTCAAGCGCATGGGCTATCGCGACCTGCTGACCGGGCACGGCATCCGGGGCACGATGTCCACCGCGCTCAACGAGATCGGCTACCCGAAGGTGTGGGTGGACGCGCAACTCTCGCACGTCGATCCCAACAAGGTCAGTGCCACCTACAACCACGCCGAGTACGTCGAGCAGCGGCGGCGGATGATGCAGGATTGGGCCGACCGGCTCGATCTCTTCGAGCAGAACATGGTCGAGGCAGCGAGCATGCCGCTCACCATTCATTTGGAGGGCGTGCCCGTCCTCTCGGATGAGGAAGCCGCGAGTGCGCCACCCAAACCAGCGGCCGCGTCGGCGCCGCTCCTGATCGTGACCAGGCCGGGAGACGCGATGCCACTGGTGTCAGCCGAGACGCATCGGCTGCCCGCAGTGCCGTTGCCGCGTTCCGTCATGGAGGAACCGCTGTCCGACATACAGCGCCAGCGGATGGAGCTGGTCGATGTCTTCGAGGCACCACACAACCTGCCAGTCGCCGAGTACGCGAAGATGGCGGGCAAGTCCCGCCGGTGGATCAGCTACGAGATCAAGGCCGGCAACCTGCTGGCGCTGAACCTGGGCAACCGTGGTCAGCGCGTGCCGGATTGGCATCTCGATCCGGTCAAGCACGCGCTGATCCAGGCGGTCCTCAAGCTGACCAGGGGCGCCGACCCTTGGCAGATCTACAACGCGCTCCTGCAGCCGCGCGCGAAGCTGCGCGGCGGCTCGGCCCTGGAAAGCGTCAGTGCCACAAATCTCGACAAGATCATCATGGCGGTGAGCACGACGGTGAAGGAAAGCGAGTGGTCCCCGCAGCAGGTGGCGTTTGCGTAGCGCGCCAGCGCCCAGCAGTGCGCGCCCCTGTCTCAGGACACGGAGCGCGCGCGGCGGGCGAATCTTTCCTGGGGCTCGGTCAAGGACGAGGACGGGCGAAGCAGGTAGGCCATCACGATGATGGGTGCGCCAGCCAATGGCCGCGCGGCGATGCCGCGACGCAGGTAGCAGGTCAGTCTCGCGGCGGGTGCGACGGCAATGCCGTAGCCCGCGGAGACGAGCGTCATCGCCATGTCGAAGGTGCTGACGGTCTGCTCATGGCCCTGCGGTGCATCCTCGACCAGGCCATGCGCCACCGCGCGCCACGGCTCGTCGGCCGTTGACTGCGCGCAGATCAACGGCTGCTTGAGCAGCTCTTGGCGAGGCACTTCACGGTAGGACAGCAGGTGCGAGCGCTTGGCGACGGCGACTGCCAGCGTGTCATGCCACAACGGCTCGCACACCCAGCCTGGCCACTCCCAGGCGGCTGTGGACAGGGCCAAGTCAAAGTTATCGTGCGGCAGTTCCTGCGCCTGCGCTGTGGCACTGCATCCGATCAAGGCGGTGGCGGTCTCTGGCTCTTCGGCGCGCTGCAACGCCAGCAAGTCGGCAAGCGGTGAAGGCTCCCACTCGCCGAGCACAGCCACCCGGATTTCAGTGGAGGCATCGCTCGCATCCAGCAAGGGCTCATGCGTTCTGCGTCACTGCTGTGACCTCGACAGCTTGAAGGTGCCTTGCTTGATGCCGGGTGGATAGGCCCGATTCGCCATCCATGCCCGTGACGCAAAAGGTCGGCCGCCGATGCAATGCGGGTCAAGGTCCAGACCGAAAGGGAATCGTACCGTCCAAAATCCCCGCGTCACATCGGGCGTTGATCGGTGCCTTGCGGGCGTCCGACACACTCCACGCGGTCGATGAACTGCCGCAGCGGCTCCATGATTTCGCCTTCGGGTCGCAATAGATAGGTCGTCAGCGAAGCGGTCTCGTCGGCCAGCGGCCGCACGACGACATCGGCCTGATGGCAACCCGCCAGATGCGCCGCGCTCGAAAAGCCCACGCCGTAGCCGGCGGCCACGAGGGCCAGCATCAGGGAATGGGTCTTGACGTACTCGGCTACCGTCGGCTGCGCATCCACCGTGCGGAGCAGCCGTTCGCGCTGCCGGCTGCAACCTTCGCAGACCTGGGGATCGCACAGCACCAGCGGATAGCTCGCCACTTCCTCCAGCGGCACTTCCTTGAAAGCCAGCAGCGGATGCCTGGCGGGCAAAGCCACCACCAGCGGGTCTCGCCACACCGGCATGGCGACGATGCCGGCGTCCATTTCACCAGCCAATGCAAAACCTGCGTCATACAAGTCGTTGCGCAGTCCAGTCACCAACTGCGCCAGTGGCGTTTCAAATATCCGAATGCCGACCTGTGGTGCCTCCTCGCGGCAAAGCGCAAGCAACGCCGACAAGCGGGCCTGCCCCATGTCACCAGATAGTGCGATGCGCAGCGTGTTCCGCTGGTTCGCTGCGGCGCGTGCCTTGGTCTGCGCTTGCTCGAAGGCCAGCAGTACGCGCCGGGCTTCTTCGAGGAAGACCTGTCCCGCCGGTGTGAGACGAACACTGCGTGGCAAGCGGTTGAGCAGCGGCACCCCTAAATCCGCCTCCATCTGGCGGATCGTGCGCGACAGTGGAGACTGTTCGATGTGCAGCCGTCGAGCAGCCCGGCCGAAGTGCAGTTCCTCGGCTACGGCGATGAAGCAGCGAAGATTGCGTAAGTTCATGCTTTCTCCCTACCGATGTGATCAGTCCATATCATCGTAGGGAGCCGAATAGTGCGGAGGATTCACCTCTGTATCGAGATGAGAGCCATCCTGGGGGGTGATGCTCGGATGCTTTTCGCCCATGTCAGCGCCTACGGCGAAGCTCTCGTTCGAGATCGCCCAGCTGCGACGCCTGAAGTTCGGCAAGAAGAGCGAGCAGCTCGATGCCGAACAACGCGCGCTGTTCGACGAGGCTCTGGACGCCGACCTTGCCGCGGCTGAGGCGCAGCTCCAGGAACTGCTGGGCAAGAAGAAGCCGCCGGCTACGCCTGGCGCGATGCCTAAGCGCACCGCCTTGCCGGCGGACCTGCCGCGCGTGGACTGCCACCACGAGCCCGAGAACACCCGCTGCGCGTGCGGCTGTGCGCTCAAGCGCATCAGCGAGAAGCTGGACTACACGCCGGGCGTGTTCACTGTCGAGTGCCACATCCGCGGCAAGTGGACCTGCGCATAGGTGCCGAACGCTGACCCAGGCGCCGGTCCCGGCGGAGATCATCGCCAAGGGCATCCCCACCTCCGGGCTGCTCGCGTAGGTGCTGGTCGCAAAGGACTCCGACCATCTGCCGCTTACATGGTCGTCCCTAGGCAAGCAGGAATAAGCTGCGTGAGTGAATCGGGAGGTTTGCGTAGCTGATGGCTGGCCAGCAGCGTCTGCGCCGGCGGCTTCACCGGCACGAAGCGCATGTGCGGGCGGGTTGCCGCCTCGCAGATCGCTGCGGCATCGGCCGCACCGTTCTTGCGTCCCTTGCCGGCCATGCGGTAGGGCGTGACGAAGTGGCCTGCAATCAGCCGCGCATCCAGCCCATAGCCGCGCAGCTTGCGTGCCCAGTGATGCGCACCGCCGCAGGCCTCCAGGGCCACCAGGCAGCCGGGAGGCAGCTCCGCGCACCAGGCCGCAAACTTGTCAGCGGCCAGCGCCTTGGCAACCACCACGCGCGCATCCACCGCATGCACCTAGATAACCCGCTTGACCAGATCCACCCCGACTCGGGCAATCTCGTTCATGGACTTCCCCTTTCACATGGCTGCAGATTGATGACTTGGGGAGCACCATCGCGGTGGCAGCCAACATTTGTTTCCTGGCTGCTTACGATTGAGTCACATCAATCGGCCAGCAGATCGCTGGATGTTGACTCTTGACTTTCGGCATGTTATGCGCAATATCTTGCAAGAATTTCCTCGAGCGAGGCCGCGTTACGACGGAACTTGTGGGGGTGGTATGACAGCGCGCCAGCAGGCGATCTTCACACTCGACGAGTTGGCTGCCTACTTGAAAGTCGGCAAGCGGACGCTTTACCGGCTCGCCGCGCACGGGGAAATTCCGGCCTTCAAGGTCGGCGGGACGTGGCGGTTTCGTCAAAGTGAAATCGATCGATGGATCAATGATCAGATCCAAGCAGGCAGAAAGAAGGAGGTGATACGCACAGATGAGCAGCCGAAGTCAGCGAAACATCCCGTGTTGCCTGGGCGCGCTATCCATAGCCGCAGGCAAACGGATTGAGTGAGTCTTCAATTGATTTCTGGAGGTATGACATGGACATTGATTTCAAGAAATTGGCTCCCTGGAACTGGTTCAAAAAGGAGCAGGAAGAACAACAGAGCACTGCCTCGCTGCCGGTGCAGCGCAATGACCTGCCGGTGGCGGGTGGGCCCGTCAGTCCCATCCTGCAATTGCATCGCGAGATCGACCGCCTCTTTGACGATGCGTTTCGAGGCTTCGGCTTCCCGGCGCTGGCCATGCCGCGATGGCCGTCGGACTGGCCGGGCATGCTGAAGCCGGCACTTGACATCCAGGAAACCGACAAGCAGTACAAGATTTCCTTGGAGGTTCCCGGCGTCGAGGAAAAGGATATCCAGATCACGCTCGACAACGACGTGCTGATGGTACGGGGCGAGAAGCGCCAGGAGCAGGAAAAGAAGGAAGGTGGCTTCCATCGCATCGAACGCTCCTACGGCAGTTTCCAGCGTGCCCTGAACCTGCCTGACAACGCCGACCAGGAATCGATCAATGCCGCATTCAAGAACGGCGTGCTCACGATCACGATGGAAAAGCGCGAGGCCAGTACGCCCAAGCAGGGGCGCTCGATCCCGATCAACGGCTGACGCGGGGCAGCGCGTTTTTCTCAAAAACCACAAAGAGATGAGGCACCGTGATCGGCGGTGCCTCGTCAGATCAATCTTTACAGGAGCATCAGCATGGCCAGAAAACAATGCCAAGTCTGCGGCCAGCCCGCCACGGTGCGGGTGGAAGCCAATCTCAATGGTCGCCACAGCACCATGCTGTTGTGTGACGATCACTATCGCCAACTGGTGCGCCAGCAAAAGCGCACCGTCTCACCGCTGGAAGCCTTGTTCGGCTCGCGCAGCGGGCTGTTCGAAGACTTCCTTGGCAGCGACTTCTTCCGCATCGGTGACGACGCACCGTCCATGGCGGCCGATACCGACGAGGTCGTCGATGCCTCGTTCGGCGAACCCGCCCCGGCCGGTACGGGCACCGCGCGCCGTCGCGGCAGTGGGCTCGCCAGCCGTATCAGCGAACAGTCCGAGGCCCTATTGCAGGAGGCCGCCCGACACGCTGCAGAGTTCGGGCGCGCCGAAGTCGATACCGAACACCTGCTGCTGGCGCTATCCGACAGCGACGTGGTCAAGACCATCGTGGGGCAGTTCAAGATCAAGGTCGATGACCTCAAGCGCCAGATCGAATCCGAAGCCAAGCGCGGCGATAAGCCGTTCGAGGGCGAGATCGGCGTGTCGCCCCGGGTCAAGGACGCGCTCAGCCGTGCTTTCGTGGCCTCCAACGAACTCGGCCACTCTTATGTCGGGCCGGAGCATTTCCTGATCGGGCTCGCCGAGGAAGGCGAAGGTTTGGCGGCCAACCTGCTGCGCCGTTACGGCCTCACGCCGCAAGCGCTGCGCCAGCAGGTAAGCAAGGTGGTCGGCAAAGGGGCCGAGGATGGCCGCGCCGAGACGCCGACCAACATGCCGGAACTCGACAAGTATTCGCGCGACCTCACCAAGATGGCGCGCGAGGGCAAGCTCGATCCGGTCATCGGCCGCGCGCAGGAGATCGAGACGACCATCGAAGTGCTGGCCCGGCGCAAGAAGAACAACCCGGTGCTGATCGGCGAGCCCGGCGTCGGCAAGACCGCCATCGTCGAAGGGCTGGCGCAGCGCATGGTCGCCGGCGAAGTGCCCGAGACGCTGCGCGACAAGCGTCTGGTCGAACTCAACATCAACGCCATGGTGGCAGGCGCCAAGTACCGCGGCGAGTTCGAGGAGCGCGTGCAGAAGGTGCTCAAGGAAGTGACCGAGCACCAGGGCGAGCTGATTCTCTTCATCGACGAGGTGCACACCATCGTCGGTGCAGGCCAGGGTGGCGGCGAAGGCGGGCTGGACGTGGCCAACGTGTTCAAGCCGATGATGGCGCGCGGCGAACTGAACCTGATCGGCGCCACCACGCTCAACGAGTATCAGAAGTACATCGAGAAGGACGCCGCGCTGGAGCGTCGCTTCCAGCCGGTGATGGTGCCCGAGCCGACGGTAGCGCAGACCATGATGATCCTGCGCGGCCTGCGCGACACCTTCGAGGCGCACCACAAGGTCAGCATCACCGAGGATGCGATCATCGCCGCCGCCGAGTTGTCGGACCGCTACATCACCGCGCGCTTTTTGCCTGACAAGGCCATCGACCTGCTCGACCAGGCGGCCGCACGCGTGAAGCTGTCGGCCACGGCCCGCCCGGTGGCGGTGCAGGAGCTGGAGTCCGAACTGCACCAGCTGCGGCGTGAGCAGGACTATGTGGCCTCGCGCAAGCAGTACGACAAGGCCGCCGAGCTGGCAAGCACATCGAGGCCAAAGAGGCCGAACTCAAGAAGCTTGTCGAGGAATGGGAACGCGAGCGCGCCTCGGGCAGTGCCGAAGTCAAAGCCGAGCATGTCGCGCAGATCGTCTCGCGCCTGACCGGCATTCCGGTCAACGAGCTGACGGTGGAAGAACGCGAGAAGCTGCTGCATCTGGAGCAGCGGCTGCACGAGCGCCTCGTGGGCCAGGACGAAGCGGTGCGCGCGGTGGCCGATGCCGTGCGGTTGTCGCGCGCGGGCCTGCGCGAAGGCAGCAAGCCGGTGGCGACTTTTCTGTTCCTCGGGCCGACCGGCGTGGGCAAGACCGAGCTCGCCAAGGCGCTGGCCGAGTCCATCTATGGCGATGAAGGTGCTCTGCTGCGCATCGACATGTCCGAGTACGGGGAACGCCATACCGTGGCACGCCTGGTGGGGGCGCCTCCGGGTTACGTCGGCTACGACGAGGGTGGCCAGCTCACCGAGAAGGTGCGGCGCAAACCCTACAGCGTGTTGCTGCTGGACGAGATCGAGAAGGCTCACCCCGACGTCTACAACATCCTGCTGCAGGTGTTCGACGACGGGCGGCTCACCGACGGCAAGGGCCGGGTGGTGGATTTCACCAATACCATCATCATCGCCACCTCGAACTTGGGCTCGGACATCATCCAGCGTCGGCTGAAGGCCCGTGGCGCCGCCGGCGAGGAATACGAGAAGACCAAGGGCGAGGTGATGGACGTGCTGCGCGGACACTTCCGCCCCGAGTTCCTCAACCGCATCGACGAGATCATCGTCTTCCATGCGCTGGGCAAGGAGGAGATCCGCCATATCGTCGGCCTGCAGCTCGATCGTGTGGCCCGCAACGCCGCCAGCCAGGGCGTGACGCTGACCTTCGATCAGACCTTGATCGATCACTTCGCGGAGGAAGGCTACAAGCCCGAGTTCGGCGCGCGTGAGCTCAAGCGGCTGATCCGCAGCGAGCTGGAAACTGCTCTGGCGCGCGAGATGCTGGGTGGCGGTATCGGCAAGGCCGATCACGCCAGCGCCCGCTGGGACGACAAGGCCGAACGGGTGGTCTTCGAGCGCCAGGAGCCACCCGCGAAGCCGGCCGAGCCTGAGAAGCCCGATGCCGCGAACGCGGCCGAGACGCCGCCTAGCGACGCGAGCAAGCCTGCGCGCAAGAAGAAGTCAGCGGGCGGCGAATCTTGAGTCATGGGGAGGCTGTCGTGTCCGACCCCAACGGGCTGACATGGGCAGCCACCCTCGTGTCGCTGGCGGTCGCTATCCCCACAGCGGGGCACGCGGTCATCTACAAGCGTGACCCTCGATCGGCCACGCTGTGGGTACTGCTGATCGCCTTGTTGCCGCTGGGCGGTTCGCTGCTGTATGGGCTGTTCGGCATCAACCGTTACCAGCGGCGGGCGCGGCGGCTCTTCCCGGGGGCAGATCCTGCTGTTCGGCAGGACCTCTCGCCCACGATGCCCGAGGCTGTATCGCCGCCGCTTGCCGGTCTGGCCCACCTGGTGGGACGCGCCACCGGCCAGTCGCTGACCGGCGGCAACCGCATCGAGCCGCTTGTCGATGGCGAGCAGGCCTACCCGGCCATGCTCGCCGCCATCGAGTCGGCGCGGCACAGCGTCGCGCTGGCCTCGTACATCTTCGACAGCCAAGGCATCGGGGCGCAGTTCGTCGATGCGCTGCGCCGGGCTCATGAGCGCGGCGTGCAAGTGCGGGTGCTGATCGACGACGTGTATGCCCGCTGGACGCCCCGCAGCGCCTACCGCGCCTTGCAGCGCGCCGGCGTTCCGGCGGCGACGTTCAACCCGACGTTGATTCCCGCGCGCCTGCATGCCGCGCATCTGCGCAATCACCGCAAGCTGCTGGTGATCGATGGCGAGACGGGTTTCACCGGCGGCATGAACATCTTCAGCCCGTATTGGCGGCCCGATGCGCCGGAGCAGGCCTGTCACGATTTGCACTTTCGTCTGCGCGGGCCGGTGGTTGCGCATCTGATGCGGTGCTTCACCGATGATTGGTGCGATACCACGGGCGAGCGGCTCAGCAAGGGTTTCTGGGGCGAACCGCCCGCAACGGCTGATGAGCAAGGAACCTCTTGGGCGCGCGGCATCGAGGCCGGTCCCGATGAGGCCCTGGACAGGATGCGCTGGACCTTCATGGGCGCTTTGAGCGCGGCGAAGCATTCGGTGCGCATCTGGACACCTTACTTCGTGCCCGATCAGACGATGATGGCGGCGCTGAGCACGGCCGCGTTGCGCGGCGTGCGCGTCGAGGTGCTGACGCCCGCAAACGGCGACCATCCCACGGTGCAATGGGCCGCGCGCGCCCACTACTGGCAGGTGCTGGAGCACGGTGTACGCATCTTCGAACGGCCTGGCCCGTTCGACCACAGCAAGCTGATGCTGATAGACGGCCAGTGGTGCTGCCTGGGTTCGGCCAATTGGGATGCGCGCAGCCTGCGCCTCAACTTCGAGTTCAATGTGGAGGTGTACGACACCGCGCTGTCTACGCGGCTGGAATCCCTTTTTGATGCCGCCCGTGATGCATCGAACGAGATATCGGCCATGGCGTTGCGCGCCCGCCCGCTGGCCATCCGCTTGCGCGACGGGGTGGCCCGTCTGTTCACCCCCATTCTCTAGCGGCACGACTTGCGAGGAACATTGCCCATGGAAAAGAAAGATCAATGGAACATTGGCTACTGGATCGTCGCCGGCCTGTTGCTGCTGACGCTGCAGAACTACTGGCAGGCGGCCAAGACCGTCGAGCCCGTGCCCTACAGCGAATTCGAGAAGGCGCTGGCCGAGGGGCGCGTCGCCGAAGTGCTGGTGTCGGACCGCACGGTCACCGGGCGCCTGAAATCGCCGGACAGCCGGGGCAAGACCACCATCGTGGCCACTCGCGTCGAACCCGACCTGGCCGAGCGGCTGTCCAAGTACGACGTGCCTTACGCGCGGGTGGTGGAAAGCACCTGGCTACGTGATGTGCTCTCCTGGATTCTGCCGGCGGTGGCCTTCTTCGGCGTCTGGTTCTTCCTGTTCCGCCGCTTCGCCGAGAAGCAGGGCATGGGCGGCTTCCTGAGCATCGGCAAGAGCCGTGCCAAGGTATTCATGGAGAAGAACACTGGCGTGACCTTTGCCGATGTCGCTGGTGTCGATGAGGCCAAGGCCGAGCTGGTCGAAATCGTCGACTTCCTGAAGAACCCGCAGGATTACGGCCGCCTCGGCGCGCGCATCCCGAAAGGTGTGTTGCTGGTTGGCCCGCCCGGCACGGGCAAGACCCTGCTGGCCAAGGCCGTGGCGGGCGAGGCCGGGGTACCGTTCTTCTCTATCTCCGGCTCGGAGTTCGTCGAGATGTTTGTCGGCGTGGGCGCGGCGCGCGTGCGCGACCTGTTCGAGCAGGCGCGCGGGCAGGCGCCGGCCATCATCTTCATCGATGAACTCGACGCGCTGGGCCGTGCACGCGGCGTCGGCGGGCCCATCGGCGGCCACGACGAGCGTGAGCAGACGCTCAACCAGCTGCTCACCGAGATGGACGGCTTCGACAGCTCGGTGGGGCTGATCATCCTCGCCGCCACCAACCGCCCCGAAATCCTCGACCAGGCGCTGCTGCGCGCCGGCCGCTTCGACCGCCAGGTGCTGGTGGACCGGCCCGACAAGAAGGGACGGCTGGACATCCTGAAAGTCCACGTCAAGAAGGTGACGCTGGCTCAGGATATCGATCTCGAACAGGTGGCTGCGCTGACCACGGGCTTTTCGGGTGCAGACCTCGCGAACCTGGTCAACGAGGCCGCGCTGGCCGCGACCCGGCGCAAAGCGTCCGCCGTGGAGTTGCAGGATTTCACCGCCGCCATCGAGCGCATCGTGGCGGGCCTGGAGAAGAAGAACCGAGTACTCAATCCCAAGGAGCGGGAAACCGTGGCCTATCACGAGATGGGCCATGCGCTGGTGGCGCTGGCGCTGCCCGGCACCGACCCCGTGCACAAGATCTCAATCATCCCGCGCGGCATCGGCGCGCTGGGCTACACGCTGCAGCGCCCCACCGAAGACCGCTTCCTGATGACGCGCGCCGACCTGGAACACAAGATTGCCGTGTTGCTGGGCGGGCGTGCCGCCGAAAAGCTGGTGTTCGGTGAGGTGTCCACTGGGGCCGCCGATGATCTCGCGCGAGCCACCGATATTGCCCGCGACATGATCACCCGCTTCGGCATGGACGAGGGGCTGGGCTACATCGCTTTCGAGGCGCATCGGCCTCGGTTTCTCGATACACCGGAACTGGCCCACGGCGGCTGCCGGGTGGCCGAATCGACCCAGGCGCGCATCGATCAGGCCATCCGCGACATCGTGATGGGCGTGTTCGAGCGCGCCTACCGGATCCTCGACACCAACCGCGCGGTGCTGGAGCGTTGTGCGCGCGAACTGCTGGCGCGGGAAACGCTCGACGAGAACGACATCCGCCAACTGACGCAGGGCTTGCAGTCCGAATCCCGCGCGTCGGAGCCCCTCCAGCCCGAAACCTCACTCCCTACACCCCAAGGGGCCACACCATGAGCGAACACCTTCACCTCGTTTGTCCGCACTGCCAGTCCATCAACCGCGTGCCGGCCGCCAAGCTCGCGGAACATCCCAACTGCGGCCGCTGCCAGCAGCCCTTGTTCACGGGCGAACCCATCGAGTTGACCACGGCGACGTTCTCGCGCCACGTGGAGCGCAGCGATTTGCCGCTGTTGGTCGATTTCTGGGCACCTTGGTGCGGGCCGTGCAAGATGATGGCCCCGCAGTTCCAGCAAGCGGCGCGCCAGCTCGAACCCAGGGTCAGGCTGGCCAAGGTGAATACCGAGGCTGAGCCCCACCTGGCCGCGCAGTTCGGTATCCGCAGCATTCCGACACTCGCCCTGTTCCAGGGGGGACGTGAGATCGCCCGTCAGGCCGGCGCCATGGGCGTGCAGGACATCGTGCGCTGGGTATCGGCACAGCTTGGGCGCTGACCGATGCAGGGCCTGCTGGGCGTTACGCTGAGTCTGCTGGCGGCGTGCAGTCTGGCGGCTGTGGTGACGGCTGCGCTCAGAGTGCCCGCCTTGCTGGGTTACCTCGCCGTCGGCGCCTTACTGGGCCCCTCAGTCACCGGCGTGATCGCGCCGGGAGAAGCGCTTGATTTTCTGTCCGAGCTGGGAGTGGCGCTACTGCTGTTCATGGTCGGACTGGAATTCTCCCTCGGGCACTTTTGGCTCACTCGCAAGACCGTACTGGTGGCTGGCAGTTTGCAGATGGCCGTTGTGGCCGCACCTCTGACCCTGATGCTGATGGGGTTGGGGCAGCCAGCTCAGAGCGCTGCGCTGCTCGGCGCTGCGGCGGCCATGTCTTCCACGGCGCTGGTCAGCCGGCAGTTGGCCGACCAGGGTGAACTCACCACACGCCATGGCCGCAGCGCCATCGCCGTGCTGGTCTTTCAGGATCTGGCCAGCGTGCCCCTGTTGGCCTTGCTGGCGATCTGGGCGCGCGGCGAGTCGCCGAAGGTCGAGAGCATGCTGCTCGAAGTGTTGGGCGTGCTGGTGTTGTTCGCAGCAGCGGCGGTTGCTTCGCGCCGTCTGTTGCATGGCCTGCTGGGCTGGGTGGCTCGCCAAGGTCATGAGGAAGCGTTCGTGCTCGTCTCCTTGTGCGTGGTGGTGGCTGCCGCCGCCGCTGCGCACGCGGTCGGCGTATCCGCCGCCCTAGGGGCCTTCCTCGCCGGGATGGTGCTGGGCGAGAGCGACTTCCGGCACCACATGGAAAGCCACCTCAGGCCGTTTCGCGATGTGTTGTCGGGCGTGTTCTTCGTGACCATCGGCCTGCAACTGGACGGAGCACAGATTCTTTCGGCACCGCTGACGGTGTTGGCGTGGCTGGCAGTGCTGGTACCGGTCAAGATCGGGCTCAACACCCTGGCCTTGCGGGCGACGCGCCTGTCCGCCCTCGATGCCTGGCGCACGGGCATAGCGTTGGGGCATGGCGGCGAGTTCGCCCTGCTGTTGTTGGGCATGGTCTTGCAGCAGCATCTGATTCCCGCGACCGTCGTACAACCCATGCTGGTCGCGCTGGTGCTCAGCATGGCCTTGGCACCGCTACTGATCCGCCATCACGATGTACTTGCCCGGTTCTTGAGCCGCACCGGCGGCGTCATTCAGCCACCCCAGGCTGAAGAAGTCGAGATCGCCGCGCAGACGGCGCGATATCGAGACCATGTCATCGTTTGCGGCGCGGGCGAGCTTGGCCTGACAGTCAGCGAGATTCTTCGCCACGCCGGCGTGGCGCATCTGCTGCTGGAGGCGGACGCGCAGAAGGTCGAGGCCGCGCGTGCCGCCGGCGCGCCGGTGTTCCATGGCGATGCCAGTCGGCCCGATACCTTGCTGGCTGCCGGCTTGACGCATGCGCACATGGTGGTGCTGACGTTCGCCCATGCCCAGCAAGCGTTGCGCATCGCCCAGGCGATTGCCGAGCGCCGTCCGGCGCTGACCTTGTGGGTTTCATGCAGAAGTACGACCGCGGCCGATGCATTTCGCGCCATGCCCAACGTGCGCGTGTACCATCAATCCTTTGCCGCAGCTATTGGGCTGGCGGAACAGGTGATGTCGACGCTTGGCATGTCGACCGAGCTGATTGAAGGACACATCAGCGCAATGCGCCGCCGTCTCGACAGCAGCCGTTTTCCAGGGAGTTCATCGTCATGAAATCAACACGCCTTAACCCATTTCAGGTCTTCCGTGACCAATGGGCCATCATGAGTTTTTACGAGCGCTTCGAGCAGGTCGTCGCGCTCGTGCTGTCGGCGGTGATTGCCGTCATCATCGTGGTGTCGCTGTTCCAGCTCATCTCCATCGTCTTCACGCTGCTGGTTCTCGATGCCTTCAATCCCCTGGATCACAAGGTATTCCAGAGTGTGTTCGGCATGATCATGACGCTCTTGATCGCGATGGAGTTCAAGCATTCCATTGTTCGCGTGGCGCTGCGTCGGGACAGCAACATCCAGGTCAAGACCGTGATCCTCATCGGTCTGATCGCGCTGGCGCGCAAGTTCGTGATCCTTGACCCCGAGGCGAGCCCCGCAAAGATAGCCGCGCTGGCAGGCGCCACGCTGGCGCTTGGTGCCACTTACTGGCTGCTGCGCGAGCGCGACGACCGCGCCGCCGAGACATCTGAGCATGACCCGTCATCATCCCAGTGACCCGCGCGCGGCGTTGTTGCAACACCGCTGGCTCAACCGCCTGCAGACCGGACTGTTGGTCCTGACCCTGGTCGGGATCGCAGCCGCAGCAGGGAGACTGCCGTTTGGGGAAAGCGACCTGTGGCTCGCGCTGTTTGCCGTTGCAGGCACGCTGCTGCTGGAACCGGCAGCCGCATCCGCCTTGACCTTGCGCCTATACCGCGCCCGGGCGCTGCACCCACACGAAGCCCCGGAAATTTGGGCCCTGTTGCACGAGCTGTCCGTCCGTGCCGGTTTGCCCGCAACGCCGGTGCCGCACTACGTGCCCAGTGCCGTCGTCAACGCCTTCGCCACCGGATCGAAGCAGGAGGCATCGATCGCCCTCACCGATGGCCTGCTGCGCAGCCTGAGCCCACGCGAGCTGGCGGGTGTGCTCGCGCACGAGATCGCGCACATCGCCAGTGAGGATCTGCGCGTCATGGGGCTGGCGGATTCCGTCAGTCGCTTCACGAGCCTACTGGCCCTCATGGGACAAGTCGCGATCCTGCTGAGCCTGCCCGCGCTGCTGGTTGGCGCGGCGGAGGTCTATTGGCCTGGTTTATTGTTATTGGCCGCATCGCCTCAGCTGGCCCTGCTCGCACAGCTCGGCTTGTCTCGCGTGCGTGAGTTCGACGCTGACCGCCTCGCTGCGGAACTGACGGGCGACCCGCAGGGGCTGGCGTCCGCGCTGGCGAAAATCGAGCGGGTCAGCCGCTCCTGGCGTGCCTGGTTGTGGCCGGGATGGGGTGATCCCGAGCCCTCCTGCTTGCGCACGCATCCGGCCACGCAAGAACGCATCTCACGCCTACTGACGTTGGCGCCTGGGCCAGCATCAGCGTTGCCACTCCACGCGCCCATTTCTTGCCGGAATCCGCTGTGACGCCGCGCCCGCCGCGCTGGCACCCGAGCGGGCTGTGGCGCTGATTGCCTATCAACAGGAGACTTCTCATGGCCTACCCCGACCCGTACCCACGCCCCGCACCGGACCCCTTCATCCGGCGCTGGCTCTTCATCACCGCCTGTATTGCCACGCTCATGCTGCTGTGGCAGTTCCTGCCCGCCATCGAGGCCTGGTTCAGTCCGCGCGAGGCGGCAGATCGCACCGTGACCGCGCGTGGCGATCTGGCGGCGGACGAGAAAGCCACCATCGAACTGTTCGAAGAATCGCGCGCTTCGGTGGTCTACATCACCACTGCGCAGCTGGTGCGCGACGTCTGGACTCGCAATGTCTTTTCCATGCCGCGCGGCACCGGTTCGGGCTTTGTCTGGGACGATGCCGGCCACGTCGTCACCAACTTCCACGTCATCCAGGGTGCTTCTGAAGCC
Organism: Acidovorax sp. BoFeN1; assembly: GCF_003345135.1. Classification (NCBI taxonomy): domain Bacteria; kingdom Pseudomonadati; phylum Pseudomonadota; class Betaproteobacteria; order Burkholderiales; family Comamonadaceae; genus Acidovorax; species Acidovorax sp. BoFeN1. The sequence continues at coordinate 10,854 of NZ_QOZT01000010.1, read as the reverse complement.
ACGGTCAAACTCGCCGATGGCCGCGACTACCAGGCCGCACTGGTGGGGACGAGCCCCGCGCACGACATCGCTGTGCTCAAGATCGGCGTCGGTTTCAAGCGCCCGCCGGCCGTGCCGGTCGGCACCAGTGCCGACCTCAAGGTGGGTCAGAAGGTGTTCGCTATCGGCAACCCCTTCGGCCTGGACTGGACGCTCACCACCGGCATCGTCTCCGCGCTCGACCGCTCGTTACCCGGAGAAGCGGGCGGCCCGGCCATCGATCACCTGATCCAGACCGACGCCGCCATCAACCCTGGCAACTCCGGTGGGCCGCTGCTCGATTCGGCAGGAAGGCTCATCGGCATCAACACGGCGATCTATAGCCCCTCCGGCGCCTCGGCCGGGATTGGTTTCGCCGTGCCGGTGGACACCGTCATGCGCGTAGTCCCGCAACTCATCAAGACCGGTAAGTACATCCGTCCGGCGCTGGGCATTGAGGTGGACGAACAGCTCAATCAGCGCCTGCTGGCGCTGACTGGAAGCAAGGGCGTGTTCGTGTTGCGTGTTACCCCTGGTTCGGCAGCGCACAAGGCCGGCCTCGCGGGTGTCGAAGTCACGCCGCAAGGCATCGTGCCGGGCGACCGCATCATCGATGTTGATGGCCAGGCGACGGACGATGTGGCCAAGCTGCTCGCGCGGCTAGACGACAGGAAGGTCGGCGATGTGGTGGTCTTGTCAGTGGAGCGGGCCGGCAAATCGCGCGAGGTGCGTGTGGAGCTGCAACCCGGGAATTGATTGAACTGAACCTGTGGATCAGGCGGTAGTGCAGCGTCGCGGCGATTGAGGTTCTCAGGTCTTCGGCCAGGTAGCGTTCCGCCTCAACCTCCGTAATTTTCGGATGCGATCTGCCTATCCGAATAGGCAAGCATGCAACGCCGGAACCTCTTGCCAATCATCGAAGGAGAAAGCGAGGCGCAATCCGCATGAGGTGGACGCAGGCCAGGAACGAGGCAAACAGGAGGCCGCATTGGAACTCAGACTACTGCGCTACTTCGTTGCGGTCGCGGAAGAACTGCATTTCGCGCGAGCGGCCGAGCGCCTTGGCGTAGAACAATCGCCTGTGTCGCGCGCAATGCGAAATCTCGAAGCCACGCTCGGCGTGCAGTTGTTCGACCGCAGCGCGCACCAGACGCGACTGACCTGGGCCGGTCAAGTGTTCCTCGGTGAGTGCCGGCGCGTGCTGGCCACCGTGGAGCAGGCGGTGAGTGCCGCAAAGGCGGCGGCGCAGGGCTATCAGGGTTATCTGCGCATCGCCATCTGCGACAGCTTGGCGCAGCCCCACATTGCCACCTTGATGGCGCGCAGCCGCGAGGAAGAGCCCGAACTGGAGATTCGCGTCTTCGAGCTGCCTTTCGCGCAGCAGCTCAAGGGCCTGCACAACGATCTGCTGGACATCGGTTTTGCGCTGTCGGACGCGGTGAGCGAAGGCCTTGTCGCCGAGCCCGTGTGGACCGATCCTCTGTCGGTGATCGTGCCCGTGCGCCACCCCTTGTTGGCGCACGCGGAAGTGCCATTGGATGAAGCCTTGAAGTTTCCGTTGGTACTGTGCCATCCGGACGCGGGATCGGGCTGCCACCACCAGATCCAGGCGGTGCTTCAAGGTGCGTCCAAGCCGCTCAAGCTGGTAGATCAGGTGACGAGCCTAGGCGTGATGCTGACTCTGGTCGGTGCCGGTTATGGCCTAGGTTTCGCCATTGCCTCGCAGGTGCAGACCCTGAACCGCCCCGACATAACCGTTCGCCCCTTGGCCGGCACGCCGCCCATGCTGTCCACCTACCTGCTGCGCCGCAGCGCCGAAGCCTCTGAGCCCATGAAGCGGTTTCTGCAGCGCGCCCGCGAGGAGTTCCTGCCAAAGGGAGATGAACCGGCCTCGTGACGTTGAGCGCTCGGGTACATTGGCTACTGCTGGCTGTCCATGGCTCGCACTGGACTTGCTCGGAGCGCGCGTTGACCAAGCGTGGTTTTTCAGTCCATAATTATGTCCATCTCGGTTCGCCGAGTGCGGAAAACTCGTTATCAATCAACGAGTTGGGAACACGATGATGTTCCCATCACCCGCTCCAGTCACCGCTTCAGCCTCTGGCTGAACGCATTCAGCCTCTTTCCTCTTGTTGTTCTGGTTTGCCCCGCGTGCGTTGCGCGGGAGGCGGCATGTTTGCGCTCCTTTGCGCCATTGCAGCCGGGCTGTTGTTCGGGGGCGGGCGGAGCGCAAGGCACCAACGCCCCGTTTCACGCAGGGGTGGTGCTCTCCATGGTTTTAGGTATTTTTGGCCTCTAGCGCTTTACCATAAAGCGTTAGTAGCTATTAAAATAATAGCAGTTGACGTACGATTGTTCATTGCTTTTCCTGGATATCCCCTAGGCACAGATACTTGATCTCGACGTAGTCGTCCATGCCGTGGTGCGAGCCCTCGCGGCCCAGGCCCGACTGTTTGACGCCGCCAAAGGGCACATGCTCGGTGGCCAGAATGCCCACGTTGATGCCCACCATGCCGTATTCGAGCGCCTCGCCCACGCGGAAGATGCGGCCCACGTCGCGGCTGTAGAAGTAGCTCGCCAGCCCGAACTCGGTGTTGTTGGCCGCAGCAATGGCCTCCTGCTCGGTCTTGAAGCGGAACACCGGGGCAAACGGGCCGAAGGTTTCTTCGCGTGCGCACAGCATGTCGGGCGTGGCGTTGGCTACCACCGTGGGCTCAAAGAACTGGCCCGAGCCCATGCTTTGCAGGCGTTTGCCGCCCGCCACCACCACACCGCCCTTGGCCACCGCGTCATCCACATGGCGCTGCACCTTCTCCAGTGCGGCCTCCTCGATCAGCGGGCCCTGGTTCACGCCGTCCTCAAAGCCGTTGCCCACCTTGGCGGTTTTGACCTTGGCGGCAAATTTGGCCACGAATTCGTCGTACACGCCTTCCTGCACATAAAAGCGGTTGGAGCACACGCAGGTCTGCCCGGCGTTGCGGTACTTGCTGGCAAAGGCGCCTTCCACGGCGCTGTCGATGTCGGCATCGTCAAACACGATGAAGGGAGCGTTGCCGCCGAGTTCGAGCGACATTTTCTTGACCGTGGGGGCCGACTGCGCCATCAGGATGCGGCCCACCTCGGTGCTGCCGGTGAAGCTGATGTGGCGCACCACGTCGCTGGCGCACAGCACCTTGCCGATGGCAATGGAGTTGGCGGCATCGGCCGAGAGGATGTTGAGCACGCCCGCCGGAATGCCCGCGCGCACCGCCAGTTCGGCGGCGGCCAGGGCAGTGAGCGGCGTCAGCTCTGCGGGCTTGATGACCACCGGGCAACCGGCGGCCAGCGCCGGGGCGACCTTGCGGGTGATCATGGCCAGCGGGAAATTCCAGGGCGTGATCGCTGCGCACACGCCGATGGGCTGCTTCAGGACCAAAAGGCGCCGGTTGTTGTCGAACTGGGGCAGCGTCTCGCCATTGACGCGCTTGGCTTCTTCCGCAAACCATTCCACAAAGCTGGCGCCGTAGGCCACTTCGCCCTTGGCCTCTGGCAGCGGCTTGCCCTGCTCGGCGGTCATGATGCGGCCCAGATCGTCCTGGTTGGCCATGAGCAGGTCGTACCACTTGCGCAGGATGATGCTGCGCTCCTTGGCGGTTTTGGTGCGCCAGGCCGGCCAGGCGGCGTTGGCGGCGGCAATGGCCGCCTCGGCGTCTGCTGGTCCCAGGTTGGCGACGTCGGCCAGCTTGGTGCCGGTGGCGGGGTCGTGCACATCAAAGCGGCTGGCACCGGCCACCCATTGCCCGTTGATGAGCGCGTCGGTCTTGAGCAGGGTCGGGTCTTTGAGCTGTGTAAGAGGCGAAGAGGACATGGCCGTGGGCATCCGGGTGAGTTGAGGGGTGAACGGGGTGGCTGGTGCAGAAATGCTGGCAAGCAGGCACAAACGAGGCAAAAGAATAGCCTGTTCACAGCCCAGTGGCTGCGCCGATGGTGACAAGGTTGCAAACTTATAATCGCCGGTTGGCCCACGCGTGCCAACCCTGTGCGGCATCGCCCCGTGCACAACCCAACGTACACACCATGAGCACTCCAACTTTTACTGTTGCCGACATCCGCAAGTCCTTTCTGGACTTCTTCGCCTCCAAAGGCCACACCATCGTGGCCTCCAGCCCGCTGGTGCCGGGCAACGACCCGACGCTGATGTTCACCAACTCGGGCATGGTGCAATTCAAGGACGTGTTTCTGGGCACCGACAAGCGCCCTTACAACCGCGCCGTTTCGGTGCAGGCCTGCCTGCGTGCCGGTGGCAAGCACAACGACCTGGAAAACGTGGGCTACACCGCGCGCCACCACACCTTCTTCGAGATGCTGGGCAACTGGAGCTTTGGTGACTATTTCAAGCGCGAGTCGCTGAAATGGGCGTGGGAGCTGCTGACCGAGGTCTACAAGCTGCCCCCCGAGCGCCTGCTGGCCACCGTGTACCAGGAAGACGACGAGGCCTACGACATCTGGACCAAGGAAATCGGCCTGCCGCCCGAGCGCGTGATCCGCATTGGCGACAACAAGGGCGGCCGTTACAAGAGCGACAACTTCTGGATGATGGCCGACACCGGCCCTTGCGGCCCGTGCAGCGAAATCTTCTACGACCACGGCGACCACATTGCCGGCGGCCCCCCAGGCAGCCCTGATGAAGACGGCGACCGTTTCATCGAGATCTGGAACAACGTGTTCATGCAGTTCAACATGGACGAAACCGGCGCCGTCACGCCGCTGCCCGCACCGTGCGTGGACACCGGCATGGGCCTGGAGCGCCTGGCCGCCATCCTGCAGCATGTGCACAGCAACTACGAAATCGACATCTTCGACCAGCTCATCAAGGCCGCAGCCCGCGAAACCGGCGTTGCCGACCTGGACAACAAGAGCCTGCGCGTGATTGCCGACCACATCCGCGCTACCGCGTTTTTGGTGAGCGATGGCGTGATCCCCAGCAACGAAGGCCGTGGCTACGTGCAACGGCGCATCGTGCGCCGCGCCATCCGCCACGGTTACAAGCTGGGCAAGAAGACGCCGTTCTTCCACAAGCTGGTGGCCGACCTGGTGCGCCTGATGGGCGATGCCTACCCATCGCTGCGCGAGCAGGAGCAGCGCATCACCGACGTGCTCAAGACCGAAGAAGAGCGCTTCTTTGAAACGCTGGCCAACGGCATGGAAATTCTGGACGCAACCCTGGACGGCGGTGCCAAGGTGTTGCCCGGTGAGGTGGCCTTCAAGCTGCACGATACCTACGGCTTCCCGCTGGACCTGACCAACGATGTGTGCCGCGAGCGCGACGTCGAGGTGGACGAGGCGGGCTTCAAAACCGCCATGGAAAAGCAGAAGGCACAAGCCCGCGCTGCAGGCAAGTTCAAGATGGACAAGGCGCTGGAGTACACCGGCGTGGCCAACCAGTTCACGGGCTACGAAAACCTTGCCGAGACTGCAAAAATCGTAGCAATTTACGTTGACGGGACAAGCGCCGCAGCCCTTAAAGCAGGTCAAACCGGTGTGGTGGTGCTCGACACGACCCCGTTTTATGCCGAGAGCGGCGGCCAGGTGGGTGACGAGGGAGTCATCACCAGCGGCTCGGCCCGCTTTGCGGTGGGCGACACCCTCAAGATCAAGGCCGATGTGTTTGGCCACCACGGCACTTTGGAAGAAGGCACGCTGAACGTGGGCGACACGGTGCAGGCGCAGGTGAACACGGCTGTGCGCGCCGCCACCATGCGCAACCACTCGGTCACCCACCTCATGCACAAGGCCCTGCGCGAAGTGCTGGGCAGCCACGTGCAGCAAAAGGGTAGCCTGGTCAACGCCGACCGCACGCGCTTTGACTTTGCGCACAACGCTCCCGTCACCGATGCCGAGATCCGCGAGATTGAACGCCGCGTGAACGAGGAAATTCTGGCCAACACCGCCACCGATGCGCGTGTGATGGACATTGAATCCGCCCAGAAGACCGGCGCCATGATGCTGTTTGGCGAAAAGTACGGCGAAACCGTGCGCGTGCTCGACATCGGCACCAGCCGCGAGCTGTGCGGCGGCACGCACGTGCACCGCACGGGCGACATCGGCCTGTTCAAGGTGGTGGGCGAGGGCGGTGTGGCCGCCGGTGTGCGCCGCATCGAGGCGGTGACCGGCGCCAACGCGCTGGCCTACCTGCAGACGCTGGAAGACACCGTCAACCAGGCCGCTGGCTCCCTCAAGTCGCCCGTGGCCGAGCTGAACGCCCGCATTGCCCAGGCGCTGGAGAACGCCCGCACGCTGGAGAAGGAAGTCGCTGCGCTCAAGGGCAAGCTGGCGTCCGCCCAGGGCGATGAGTTGTTGACGCAGGCGGTGGATGTCAAAGGCATGAAGGTGCTGGCCGTGGTGCTGCCCGGTGCGGACGCCAAGACCCTGCGCGACACCATGGACAAGCTCAAGGACAAGCTCAAGACCGCCGCCATCGTGCTGGCTGCCGTGGATGGCGACAAGGTGCAGATCGCCGCAGGCGTCACAGCCGACAGCGTGGGCAAGCTCAAGGCGGGCGAACTGGTGAACTTTGTCGCCCAGCAAGTCGGCGGCAAAGGCGGCGGCAAGCCGGACATGGCCATGGCCGGTGGAACCGATGCGTCCAAGCTGCCTGCGGCCCTGGCCTCGGTGGTCGGCTGGGTGACCCAGCAGGTGTAACGGTCAGCGGCCATGCCCGCTGATCGTCAAAAAAAGGGGGGTGGTGGCACTTTGCCCAGCGCTATTTGCCTGCCGCCCAATGCGATGCGGTGGACCTGGGTGCCATCGAGCGGCTGCTGGTCTAGAAAGCCATCCGCCGGATCGATGCGCGTGCGCAGGTCTTCACCAGGTTCTCAAAACAGCTCCACATCCTCGTTGGCCACCTTGGTTTTCAGCTGGCCGCTGGCGATGAGCTCATCGTAAAAGCAGACCTGGTTGCGGCCGTTTTCCTTGGCGTAATAGAGCGCCTGGTCGGCCTGACCCAGGATCTCTACCGGCGCGCCCCTGGATGTGCTGACAAAGCCCAGGCTCACGGTCACCTGGCCCACCTGGGGAAACGGGTATTCCTGCACGGCAAGGCGAAAGCGGTTGAACACCTTGTGGGCCGTGGCCAGGCTGGTGGCGCGCAGCAGCACCACAAACTCTTCGCCGCCAAAGCGGAAGATGCGGTCGTGGCTGCGAAAGGAGCTGCGCAGGATGTTGGCAATCAGGATCAGCACCTCGTCGCCATACAGATGGCCAAAGCGGTCGTTGACTTGCTTGAAATGGTCCACGTCCACCACGGCCAGCCATTGCTCGACAGGGGGTTCGCAGCACGATGCTTCTTCGTCAACCGCCAGGCCCGTTGTGGCCGGGCGCACGCGGCGGGCCAGGCTATCGGCGGTGCTGCGGGAAAACTGCTCGTCAAAGGTCTTGCGGTTGAGCAACCCCGTGAGGGCGTCGCGTTCGCTGTAGTCCAGCAGGCTTTGGTAGTTCTGGTAAACGTGAAAAATGCCCTGGATCACATCGAGCTTGTGGGCGGAAAAGGGGCGCGACTGCGTGATCTCGAGGCAGGTGCTGACCTTGTCGTGCATCCACACGGGCAACCACAGCGTGTAGCGCCCCTTGTCCATGCTGGCCGTGGCCCGGATTTCGCGTTTTTCGATGCACTGGCACAGGGCCGGGTAACTGTTCAGGGGCTCGCGTTGCGGGTCGCTGGCGGCTTCCGAGTCGGTGGAGACCAGGTCCCCATCCTGCACCCAGGTGCGCGGGCGCACGTGGGTGGCGCCGTCGTCGGTGAACACTTCGAGGGCTCGCACTTCGGTGGTGGCACTGAGCTTTTGCAGGGTTGAGAGCACGGACACCTCAAGGCGCAAATGGTCTCGGTGGCCGGTCATTTCGACCAGGTTTTGCAAGATGGGCTTCATGAAGGAGCTGCGGCGCTGGTAGAGGTGAGCGGGAGTGAGCGAAAGCCTGTCGGGAGCTCAGTTGCGTCGCACGAAAACTACGTCCCAGACGCCGTGCCCCAGTCGCAGGCCACGGTTTTCAAATTTGGTCAGGGGACGGTAATCGGGTTGCGGAGCAAAGCCTTCGGCGGTGTTGGCGAGCATGGGTTCTGCGCCCAGCACCTGCAGCATCTGATCGGCATAGGGTTGCCAGTCGGTGGCGCAGTGCAAATAGCCGCCGGGCTTGAGGCGCTCGGCCAGCTTGGCAACAAGGGGCGCCTGGATGAGGCGGCGCTTGTTGTGCTTCTTCTTGTGCCACGGGTCGGGAAAGAAGATGTGAATGCCGTCCAGGCAAGCGGACGGCAGCATGTTGTCGATCACCTCGACAGCGTCATGCTGCAGGATGCGGATATTGGTCAGGCCTTGCTCGCCAATGCGCTTGAGCAGCGCGCCCACGCCGGGCTCATGCACCTCGCAGCACAGGAAATTGTCGTCGGGGCGCACCCTGGCGATGTGGGCTGTGGCCTCGCCCATGCCAAAGCCGATTTCGAGTACCAGCGGCGCGCTGCGGCCAAAGGCGGCGGCCGCGTCGAGCGGGGCGGCTGCATAGGGCAGCACAAAGCGGGGGCCCAGGTCTTCAAAGGCTTTGGCCTGGCCCGTGGTGGTGCGCCCTGCACGGCGCACAAAGCTCTTGATGGTTTTGGGGTAGGCCACGCCAGGAGGCGGTGTGCCGTCGGGGGAGCGGGCGGCAGCGGGTGAGGCGGCTGCAGCGTGCTCGGGGGCTGGAGAAATGATCGGTTCGGTCACGGTGGGCCATTGTAGGTTCGCGCCCAGGCGTTGACCCATATCTCCAGGGCCTCAGGTAGCGTATTTTTGTGAATCTCTTCGACCGATGGAAGGCCGAGTACCCGGGCGGCGTCGCCCAGTGCCTGCAAGGGGGCGTGAAGATCGAGCGCTGTGGCGCCGTTTTGTTTGGAGAGCTTTTCGCCATTGGCGCCACAGACCAGCGGGGTGTGCAGGTAGCTGGGGGTCGCCACACCCAGTGCCTGCTGCAGCAGGATCTGGCGGGGTGTGTTGTCGGCCAGGTCTTCGCCGCGCACCACGTGGGTGATGTGCTGGGCCGCATCGTCCACCACCACGGCCAGCTGGTAGGCCCACAGGCCGTCTGCGCGGCGCAGCACAAAGTCGCCCACCGCGCTGGCCACATGCTGCGCCTGGGGGCCGAGGCGGCGGTCTACCCAACGCACTGTGCCATCTGCTATTGAAAATGTAGCTGCTTGCGCTTTATCTATAAGCGCTAGAGGGTGTTTTGGCTTGAAGTCCGTGGTGTTGAACCGCCAGGATCGTGCGGGCCGCCCGCGCAGGCCGTGGCGGCAGGTGCCGGGGTAGGGCAAGGTGGCATGGCGTGTGCGGTCATGGCCTTGCGCCGCGTGGGCGTCTTCGATGTCTTTGCGCGAGCAGGCGCAGGGGTAGGCATGGCCCTGCGCAATGAGCTGGTCCAGTGCCTGCTGGTAAAGGGCGCCGCGTGCGGATTGCCACACCGGCGGTGCGTCGGGCAGCAAGCCGCAGGTGGCCAGCTGCTGCAAGATGACATCGGCCGCGCCAGGAACGCAGCGCGGTGTGTCCACGTCTTCGATGCGCACCAGCCAGCGCCCGCCGCGCCCGCTGTGGCCAACTTCCCAGGCCCGCGCATCCAGCCAGCTGGCCAGCGCCGCCACCAGCGAGCCTGCATGCAGCGGGCCGGTGGGCGAGGGGGCGAAGCGGCCCTGGTAGGTGGTGGCCTCCCGTTGGGCCCCTTCGCCGCGCGTCATGCCACGGCGAGTGCCATCTCCAGGCCGGACACAAAGGCGTCTTCCAGGCGGTGGCCCAGGCACCAGTCGCCGCAGGCGCCCAAGGCCAGGCTGGCGTCCCACAGATGGCTTTGCCCCAGGGGCTGCGTGGTCTGGGCATAGCGCCAGCGGCGCGTGTCGGCATGGGCGGGTTGCGCCCGAATGCCGGTGACCTCGGAAAACGCCTTCAGCAGCTTGGATTGCACGCGATCCGCGTCGTCTTCAAGGTGTTCTGCCGACCAGGCCGGGCTGGCTTGCACCGTCCAGCGTTCGACGGTGGTGCGGCCGGGTTTGGACGACTCGCGTGCCAGCCACGAAATGCGGTGGTGGGTGCTGCGTGCCGCGTTCCACTGGGGGCCAAGGGTGGTCAGGTCCGGGCGCACGGCCTGCGGGTAGGCAAGCATGAGTGTCCAGCAGGGCGCAGTGGTCACGCGCGACAGGGCGGCGTTCAGCGGGGTGTCCAGCCCCGACACCGCCAGCAGTGCCTGGGCGGGCGTGGCGGGCTGGGCCAGCAGCACCGCGTCGAAACCGGCATAGACATGCTGTGCACCGCCCTGGCCTTCGGTGCGCACTTGCCAGTGGGTGCCATTGAGGGGGTCGCGTTCAATGCTGCTCACGCGGGTGTCGGTGATGAGCTGGCCTGCCTGCAGCAAGGGGGCGGCCCAGGTGGTGACAAGGGCGTTCATGCCCGGGCTGGCCACCCAGTGGGGTTCGCGCGTGGGTAGGCCCGCGGCCGCCACGCGGCCAGCCGCGTCGAGCACGCGCACGGCGTTGGCGCTCCAGGGCCGGCACACGCCGGGAACGGTGTCGATGGCCTGGGCAAAGCGCGGGTCGCGTACGGTGAAATATTGCGCACCCGCATCAAAGCTGCCAAAGGGGGAGTCGATGGTGGTGGTTCGACCACCGGCCTTGGACGATTTTTCAAAAACGGTGACCTGATGGCCTGCCTGCACCAGCGTGCGCGCGCACACCACGCCGGCCATGCCTGCACCAATGATGGCGAAATGGCGTGGTGTCTTGCCGGTCTTTGCTGCCTTGCCGGACTGGCGCTGGGCGGGTGCTGCTGCCGGGGTGCCGGGGCG